>NZ_JBSGDD010000021.1:0-87833 GCF_053602195.1 Kitasatospora sp. NPDC004531
GAGCATCCGTGCCAGGTGGAGCTGGTTCCAGGTCAGGCCCGCCCGGCACCGGCAAGACCCTGCTGGCCAAGGTGTTCGGCAGCCGGGACGGGGCGCCGACCGCGACGGCGCGGCCGCCGACGGTGGCGGTGACGCCGACGCCGGGCGCGGAGGCGAAGTCCTCGGCCGCGGCCACCGTCAGGCCCCGGCTGCGGGCGGCGTCCACCACGGCGCGGGCGAGCGGGTGCTCGCTGGGGTGCTCGGCCGCGGCGGCCAGCGCCAGCAGCTCGTCCTCGCCCAGGCCGGATCCGGCCAGCGGGCGGATCTCGGTGACGTGCGGGGCGCCCTCGGTGAGGGTGCCGGTCTTGTCCAGCGCGACGGCGTCGACCTGGCCGAGCCGCTCCATGACGACGGCGGACTTCACCAGCACGCCGTGCCGTCCGGCGTTGGCGATCGCGGACAGCAGCGGCGGCATGGTCGCCAGCACCACCGCGCACGGCGAGGCGACGATCATGAAGGTCATCGCCCGCAGCAGCGAGCCGGTGAACGCGGCGCCGAGGGCCAGCGGGACGGCGAAGACGGCGAGGGTGGCGGCCACCATGCCGATCGAGTACCGCTGTTCGACCTTCTCGATGAACAGCTGGGTGGGCGCCTTGGTCTCGGAGGCCTCCTCGACCATCTTCACGATCCGGGCGATCACCGAGTCCGAGGCGTCCCGCTCGACCTTGATCCGCAGCGCGCCGGTGCCGTTCAGGGTGCCCGCGAACACCTCGTCGCCGCTCCGCTTGGCGACCGGCAGCGGCTCGCCGGTGATGGTGGCCTGGTCGACGTCGCTCGCGCCGTCCAGGACCCGACCGTCCGCGCCGATCCGCTCCCCCGGCCGCACCAGCACGGTGTCGCCGACGGCCAGCCGCCCGGTCGGGACGGTCTCCTCGGCGCCGTCGTCCAGCAGCCGGGTGGCGGTGGCGGGGGCGAGGTCGAGCAGGCCGCGCACCGAGTCGGCGGTGCGGGCGGTGGCCACGGCCTCCAGCGCGCCCGAGGTGGCGAAGATGACGATCAGCAGGGCGCCGTCCATCACCTGCCCGACGGCCGCCGCGCCGAGCGCGGCGACGATCATCAGCAGGTCGACGTCGAGGGTCTTCTCGCGCAGCGCCTGCAATCCGGCCCAGGCCGGCTCCCAGCCGCCGGTGGCGTAGGCGAGCGCGTACAGCGGGCCCCACGCCCAGGCCGGGGCGCCGGTCAGTTGCAGCGGCAGCGCGACCAGGAACAGCACGGTCGCGGCGAGCGCCCACCGGGCCTCGGGCAGCGCGAGGATCCGGGTGCGCCGTCGCGGGGCGGTGCCGGCCGAGGCGGCGGCCGCCTCGGCGGCAGGCCGCTCGGTCAGGGTGGAGGACATGGCAGAGGGGACCCTTCGGGCAGGCCACGGGCAGGGGTGCGGACGCCGACCACGATACAGGAACAGATGAACATCTCTTCATGCGTCATCTGTAGTATTGCCGCATGGGTCATGGAGCCGCTCCCGCGAACAACGCCGTCCCGCGCACCCACCTGGACGCGGACAACGCCGCCCGGGTCGCGGCCACCCTGCAGGCGCTGGCCACGCCGTCCCGCCTGCTGATCCTCGCCCGGCTGAGCGAAGGCCCCTGCGCGGCCACCGAACTCGCCCACGCCGTCGGCATGGAGCAGTCCGCCTGCTCCCACCAGCTGCGGCTGCTGCGCAACCTCGGCCTGGTGGTCGGCACCCGGCAGGGCCGCTCGGTGGTCTACGCGCTGTACGACAACCACGTCGCCGAGCTGCTGGACCAGGCCGTGCACCACACCGAGCACCTGCGCCTGGGGCTCAGCGACGCCGCCACCGAGTAGCGCACCCGGTCAGCCGTCCTGCGCTCCCGCCGGCCGGGTCCGCCCGGCGGGCAGGCCGGTGCGTTCGTTCTGCAGGTCCCACAGCTCCTTGAACCGGCCCGAGCGGTCGGCCACCAGCTCGGCGAAGGTGCCCTGTTGCAGGACCTTCCCGTTCTCCAGGACCAGGATCCGGTCGGCGACGGCCACGTTGGTCAGGCGGTGGGTGACCAGGACCACCGCGCGCTTCGCGGCGACGGCCCGCAGGTTCTGGAAGATCCGGTGCTCGGCGCGCGGGTCGAGCGCGGCGGTGGGCTCGTCCAGCACCAGCAGCCCGGCCTCGCGGTGGAAGGCCCGGGCGATGGCGAGGCGCTGCCACTGGCCGCCGGAGAGCTCCTCGCCGCCCATCCACTCCACCGCCAGCAGGGTGGACAGGCCCCGGCGGAGCTTGCGGACGACGTCCGAGGCGCCGGAGGCGCCGGCGGCGCGCAGCACCGCCGCGTCGCCCTCGGCGGTGGGCTGGCCGAGGGTGATGTTCTCCCGGCAGGTCAGCGGCCAGCGCGCGTAGTCCTGCGGGACGACCGCGACCTGCCGCCACAGCGCGTGCGGGTCGAGGTCGCGGGTGTCGCGCCCGTCCCAGCGCACCGCCCCGGAGTCCGGCAGGTAGAGGCCGGCGAGCAGCTTGGACAGCGTGGTCTTGCCGGAGCCGTTCTCCCCCACCAGGGCCAGGATCTCGCCGCGTTCGACGTGCAGGTCCACGCCGTCCAGCGCCTTGCGGTCGGCGGCCGGGTAGGCGTAGCAGAGGCCGCGCACCTCGATCCGGGCGGGCGCGCCGGGCACCTCGGCGCCGCGCCGGGGGCGGTGGCCGCCGGCGGTGTCGAGGAAGCTCGACCAGTCGTCCAGGTACATGCCGGTGCGGAACAGGTCCGCACCGTAGCCGACGATGCCGCGCAGGCTGGTGCCGACGGCGGCCAGCGCGAACACCGCCGCGCCGCCGCGCGGCAGGCTCATCCGTCCGGTGCTGACCAGCCACAGCATCGCCGCCCACACCAGCGCGGTGCCGAGGCCGGAGGCGGCCGCGCCGAGCACCGACACCCGGGCGCTCTTCATCGCCGCGGCCCGCGAGGCGACGTTCAGCCGCCGCCCGACCTCGTCGTACTTGGCGAGCAGGAACTCGCCCATGGTGTCGGAGCGGACCTGGTCCGCGTTGCGCTTGGTGTGGATGTACCAGCGCAGGTTGCCCAGCACCCGCCGGTCGGCGATGGTGGCCCGGTTCGCCAGGAACTGCACCCGGGCGGCGTGGACGGAGGCGACGCCCTGCGGCAGCGCGGCCAGCACCAGCAACGGCAGCAGCGCCGGGTGGAGCACCGTCAGCACGCCCGCCGCGCCGAGCAGCGAGGCGAGCGAGGCCAGCAGGTTCTGCGCCTCGCCGACGATGTCCACGCAGACCTCGGCGCCGCGGTCGGCGGCGTCCAACTCGTCGTTGTAGCCGGCGTGGTCGTAGGCCGTCAGCTCCGCCGCCACGGTGGCGCGCAGCACCGCGGCCTCCGCCTCCCGGGAGATCCGCGGCGACAGGTGGATGGTGACGGTCCGGATCGTGATGCCCAGCAGCGAACGGGCGCCGGCGGCCGCCGCGATCACCAGGATCGACGGCGCGGCGCGGAGCAGCTTGTCGCCGACCGGGCCCGCGCCGAACAGGGCCGAGATGGTGCCCGTGGTCGCGAACAGGCCGGCCGCGCCCAGCACCGCGGACACCGCCTGACAGGCCAGCAGCAGCGCGACCGAGGCACGGTCGACGCGCCAGCCGAGCCGGAAGGCGCGCACCACGAGCGTCGGCAGCCGGCGCGCCATCGCGTTGACGCCGATCGCCTCGATCGCCTCGATGCGGCGGCCGTCGGCCAGCCACCGCAGCTCCTCCTCCGGCGACCCGGCCGACGCCGCGGGGTCGGTGGGCCCGGTCGACGCTGTGGGCTCGGCGGGCTCGGTTGGTTCGGCGGGCGCCGGGGCGGGTGAACGGGCCACAGATCCTCCAGACGCGAAGCGGTGCACGGACTTGCGAGGGCTCCGATGGGTGCCTCAAGTCGCCTTGTATCGGGTCGAGTTGGCGGTGCCGGCGCGGACGGGCGGCGACCGATGATGGCGCGGTCGGCGGGCGCCCTTCAAGCACTTTCACCCGTTCGGTGGATTCGGGAGCAGAGCGCGAAACGGCCGGAGCGGGCCCGTCGCCCCACGCACCCACCATATTTGAACGCGTTCATTTCTTGCTAGGCTCCGCCCGAGCGACAGAGGGAGGGCTCTCATGAGGATCGTGCTGCCCGGTGGCACCGGGAACGTCGGCAGGCTGCTGGAGCGCGCGTGGACCGCCGCCGGGCACCGGGTGGTGGTCCTGAGCCGGCGGCCGGGCGGCGGCCGGGAGGTCCCCTGGGACGGCCGGACGCTCGGCCCCTGGGCCGAGGCGCTCGACGACGCCGACCTGGTGGTCAACCTCGCCGGGCGGAGCGTCAACTGCCGCTACACACCGGGCAATCTGCGGTCGATGCTGGACTCCCGGGTGGACTCCACCCGGGTGGTGGGCGAGGCGATCGCCCGGGCCGCCCGGCCGCCCCGGGTCTGGCTGCAGATGAGCACCGCCACCGTGTACGCGCACCGCTTCGACGCGGCCAACGACGAGGCCACCGGCCTGATCGGCGGCGGCGAGCCGGGCGTTCCGCGCTACTGGGCGAACAGCGTCGCGATCGCCGAGGCCTGGGAGCGGGCGCAGCGGGAGGCGGAGACGCCGCACACCCGCAAGGTGGCGCTGCGGACCGCGATGGTGATGAGCCCGGAGCGCGGGGGCGCCTTCGACCTGATGTCGCGGCTGGCCCGGCTGGGTCTCGGCGGCCCGGTCGCGGGCGGCGGGCAGTACGTGTCCTGGATCGAGGGCGGCGACTTCGTCCGTGCGCTGGACTTCCTGGCGGAGCGGGACGATCTCGACGGGCCGGTGAACCTGGCCGCCCCCGCCCCCGTGCCGTACCGCGAGTTCATGCGGGAGATCCGGGCGGCCTGGCGGGTTCCGGTGGGTCTGCCGGCGACGCGGTGGATGGCGGAGCTCGGCGCGTTCGTGCTGCGGTCGGACACCGAGCTGCTGTTCAAGAGCCGCCGGGTGGTTCCCGGCCGGCTGCTGGCGGCCGGCTTCGAGTTCCGGCACCCGCACTGGGCCGGAACCGCCGCCGACCTGGTGCGGCGCATCCGCACGGCATAGCGCGCCGCGGCCGGGCGGCCGGGCAGGCGTTCAGAGCCAGCCGCGCCGGGCGGCGCGGACGCCGGCCTGGAAGCGGCTGTCGGCGCCGAGGCGGGCCATCAGGTCGGCCATCTGGCGTTTGACGGTGCGGGCGGAGACGCCGAGCTTGCGGCCGGCCGCCTCGTCGGTGTGGCCGGCGGCGGCGAGTTCCAGCAGGGTGCGTTCGGTCGAGGTGAGGCCCTGCCCGTCCACCGCGACGGAGGAGCCGAACGGGGTTGCGGCGGACCAGAGTTGGTCGAACAGGGCGCAGGCGACGGCGACCGGCCCGGGGCCGTCCAGCTCCAGCGCGCCCTCGCGCGGGTCGGCGGGGTCGAACGGGACGATCACCACGGCCCGGTCGACGACGACCAGCGGGATCGGCACGATCGGGACGGTGCGCATCTCCCCGCCGAGGTCGGTGAGCCAGCGCGCGTGGGCCAGCGTGTCGGGGTCGTTGCGGAAGCTGTCCCGGCAGATCGCCCTGATGGCGACGCCCCGGCGCAGCGCCTGCTCGTTGAGCTGCGCGGAGGCCGCCCGGGCGTCGGGCCGGTCGGCGCCGCCGGGGTTGAGCGACAGGCACTCCGTGGCGGCGTTGGCGGCGAGTTCCTCCAGCCGGCCGCGGACGGAGTCGAGGCCGACCAGCCGGACCACGGCGTCCGCGCGGCGGTGGCGCTGTTCCGCGTGCTGGGCGGCGAGTGCGGCGATCGCCGCCCGGGTCGCCTCGATCTTCCGCTGCCGGGCGGCGGCCTCGTCCTCGGCGGCGGCGAGCAGCGCGGCCAGGCCGACGGCCGGGCTGACCGGCCAGAGCGCCCCGTCCACCTGGGAGGACGGCTTGATCAGCGCGAGATCGGCCAACTCGTCCAGGGCGGAACGTATCTGCTGGTCCGTCATGCCGGTGTCCCGGGCCAGTTCGGCGACGCCGCGCGCCGGGTCGGCCAGGACCGCCTGGTACAGGCGCTCGGCCGGGCCGGAAAGACCGAGTAACTCAAGCATTCTGCCGCCCCCCGCGGTAGGTGCTCAAACAATTGTCGGACCAGTGTGCCCAGCCGCGCCGCACCGGACAAGACCGGTCCGGTCCGTTGTCCCGTTGGGGCCAGGCACATTGGGGCCAGGCGTGAACCGCTGACAGCGCGTCGCCGGTTGGGCAGTCTTATGGATGTCGGAAGCGCCGCCGCCGGGGAAAGCCCGGGGCCGGGAAACGCAAACGTCCGGCAAACCCACCCACCGCACCCTGAATGGAGTATGTCCATGTCCGGCATCGCCCTGTCCTCCGTCGCCACCGTCCGCACGTTCGCCGCCGCGTCCGGCGACTCCGACAACGGGTTCGGCTGGGGCTGATGTCCGACAAGCCGATCCTGCGCCTGACGGTGACCCGGCTCGTCGGGCCGGACACCGCGCTGGTCGCTCCGCGGTGGCTCACCGGGCAGCTGTGGAGCCAGTCCCGGGCGGACGACCGTTTGGAGCACGTGCGGGTGCGGGTCGCACCCGGCCGGATCGGAGTGGCTCTGTTCCTCCTCGCCGCCGAGGACGGCGGTGCCCGACTGAGCGCACGGTCCATCTGCGCCCGGGCACTTGACGCCTCGGACGAGCTGCGCGACTGGCGCCTCGCCGAGTAGACGGCAGGCCCCGCGCCCCCTTTCTTCTCGCACCACCCGCGTTCTGCGCCTGCCCGCCCGGGCCTCTGCCCGGCGCTGCGGCCGCGCAGCCTTCCTCCGTCATGCCACGAAACGGAAGCGAGTTCTCCCGCCATGCTCAGACTGCTCCGACGCGTCCTCGCCCTGCTGGCCGTCACCGCGGTGACCGCCGGCCTGCTGGTCACCTTCTCCGCGTCCGCCCAGGCCGCGTTCGTCTCCTCCCTCGGCGGCGCCATCACCCGCTCCGAGGTGATCGAACGGGCCCAGTACTGGGTCGACCACCAGCCCGGCCCGTACAGCCAGACCTCCAAATCCCCCGGCCCGACCGGCGACCGGGACTACCGCCGCGACTGTTCCGGCTACGTCGACATGGCCTGGCACCTCAACGGCGACAACTGGACCGGGAACCTGTCCGAGGTGTCCACCTCGATCAACCGTCAGGACCTGCTGCCCGGCGACATCCTGCTCGACCCCGCGAACCACGTGATCATCTTCGACGCCTGGGCGTCCGACCGCGTCCACTTCAGCTACTACTCCTTCGGCGCCTCCCCGGTGAAGAAGGTGACGAACGCCTCCATGAACGACGCGACGATCGACGACTGGCCGATCGGGAACTACCAGGCCCGCCGCTACAACAAGACCGTCGACGGCGCGGCGCGCGACTACGACCGTCAGCTGATCGCCCGTCCGAACCTCGGCATGAACGCCAACCAGACCCTCGAGTACATCGACAACGACGGCAACGGCGGCGTCCGCAGCAAGTGGCAGCTCAGCCCGAACAGCACCTGGCACGACTGGTACCAGTTCCCGGGCGCCGCCGGCGTGGTCGGCACCCCGGTGGCGAGCCGCAACGCCAACGGCACGCAGGAGGTCTTCGCCCGTACGTCGAGCGGCCAGGTCGTCTCCCGGTGGCAGCTGACCCAGAACGGCTCCTGGCACGACTGGTACAACCACGGCGGCAACGTCGCCTCCGAGCTGGCGGTCGGCGCGAACGCGAACGGTTCGCAGCAGATCTTCGCCCGCACCCCGGACGGCCGGATCACCACCCGTTGGCAGGACAGCCCGAACAGCACCTGGCACGAGGGCTGGCTGACCTTCGACGGTGACGGCTTCGTCGGCACCCCCGCCGTGAGCCACAACGCCAACGGCACCCTGGAGGTCTTCGCCCGCACGGCGGACGGGCACCTCAAGTCCCGCTGGCAGGAGGCCCCGAACGGCACCTTCACGACCTACTGGAAGGACCACGGCGGCAACATCGCCTCCGACCCGGTGATCGGTTTCAACCAGGACGGCCGCCAGGAGGTCTTCGCGCTCAACGCCGCCGGCCAGATCACCACCATGTGGCAGGAGACCCCGAACGGCGTCTGGCACGACTGGGCCACCTGGGCGGTCGGCGGCTACGTCGGCGACCCGGCGGTCGTGCTCTGCCGCAACGGCAACCTGGAGCTGTTCGTCCGCGACGCCGCCGGCACCGTGTGGAACAAGCACCAGGTGAAGCCGAACAGCACCTTCTCGGACTGGGTGAAGGTCGGCGGCCCGCTGGCGACGAACCCGGTGGTCGGCGAGGGCGAGGACGGCCGGCTGGAGATCTTCGGCAAGACCGCCGCCGGCACCGTGGTCCACGCCTTCCAGAGCGACATCGCGAGCGCCTTCGGCACCTTCCGCACCCTGTAGCCCACTCCCCGCGCGGCGCCGGACAGTCGAACCCGACCGTCCGGCGCCGCGCTTCGGCGTGCTCCGCGCCGCCGTGGTTTCCGCCGGCGGATCGGGGTATCCGCGCCTGCCGGGGAAGAACGCCGCGACGGGAGGCCGGTCGCCGCCGCCGCGGTCCGTCCGACACGCTGGGAGAAGCCGATGGACGACAGTGCGGGCCTCCGGGGCCGAACGACGACAGCCGCTCCCCCGGTCGCGTCGGAGGGCGACAGCCGGGCACGGGTACGCCGAGCGGGCTACGCCCGGCTGGGCCCGGCGGACCTGGGCGTGGACCTCCCGGCGGCGGCTGCTGACCTCGCCGAACTCACCTCCGCCTACCGGGAGTTGCCACCCGATCCGTACGCCCTGGAGACCAACCGCTTCCGCCGCTACTCGCACGCCGTGCACCTGCCGTGGACCGGCGAGCTGTCCTTCGTCCCCGGTGCGCCGGACCCCGACTTCGGGACCGTCACCGTGTACTGGCAGGACGAGCACAACCCGGAGTACCCCCGGGTGCCGCGCCGGCTGCCGGACGTCCCGGCCGGGCTGCACGGCAACGGGCTGCTGAACGCGCTGATCCGGGCCGACCTCGACCACGCGCTGTGGCTGGAGGACCTGCACCGGGCGCCGGTCTACGTCGGTGTCCACCTGATCACCCTGGGCGTCGAGGGCCGGCGGCGGGTGGCGGTCTCCTCCCCGGACTGCCTGCACCAGGACGGCGGTTCACCGGCCACCTTCACCTTCGCCCACCTGATCGGGCGGCGGAACGTCGAGGGCGGCGAGAACGTCATCGCGAGCCCCGACTGCGCCGGCCGGCAGCCCGACACGCTGCCGGCCGACGCCCTGTACGACCGCTTCGTGCTGTCCGACCCGCTGGACGGCTACGGCGTGCACGACTGCCGGGTCAGCCACTACGTGGGGCCGGTGCGCCTGGCCGCGGACGCGGAGCGCGGCTGGCGCGACATCCTGATCATCGGCATCTCCTGCTACGCACCGGCCCTCTGACCCGCCTGCGTGCCGACCCCGGGCCGCGGCGGGCGGGGCTCAGGCCTCCGGATCCGGCTCGACCGGCTGGCGGACGACGGTCCTCAGCTTCTCCGGGGCGGTCCTGCGGGGGTCGCCGAGGTAGACCTCGTGGTGCTTGGCGGCGGGGCGCAGGCCGTTCGCCGGGAGGTACTCGTGGTGCAGCCGGTGCAGGGCGGGCGCCTCGTCGTCGTAGGAGCCGATGTGCAGCAGCTGGGCGCTCGGGCCCTCGTGCAGGACGAGCCGGCGGACCTCGGCGATGGTGGGGAGCTTCTTCTTCGCCAGCGCGGCCTGCCGGGCCTCGTCGATCATCTGCTCGGTGATCCGTCCGGGCAGGCAGATCATCATCGTCCAGTTCCAGGCGTCCTTGGCCCGGGTGCTGAACACCTCGAAGTCGTCGGCCCACCACAGCCCTTCCAGCGGGCCGACCACGAAGTCGCCGCCCTCGGTGCGCTTGGCGGCGAACTTCAGCGTGTACGCGACGGCGTAGAGCGCCTCGACGGCGGCGGTGTACGCGGGGGCGGTGTTCGGGTTGCCCGTCCCGTCGACGGCGAGGAACTGCTGCTCGGGGACGTCCAGCAGCTCCCAGTCGGTGTTCTTGGGCGCGTAGAGGTTCTTCAGGTCCTTCTTGACGTCGTACGGCGCCATGTTCGGCTCCCCTCCTCGGCGGCGGGCACCGCTCAGCGATGCCCGATAGTGGTCCAACCAGGCCTGCTCGGCCCGTAGTTGACCGATCGTGTAGTCGAAGATCGCGTGCACGAACTCGGGCGCGTCCGCCCCGGCCCGCTCGGCCCGGGCGACCTGCTCGAACCGTTCGGCGAGCGCCCGGGAGCGGCGTTCCAGCGCGTCGAGCAGCTGCTCGTGGCCGACGGCCGGCTGGTTGGCCAGGCCCACCAGGACGCGCGGGAACAGCGGGTGCGGCTCGGCGATCGCCTCCTCGGCGGCCACCGCGCAGGCCCGGCGCCCCTCGGCGGTGGCGCCGAACACCTTGCGCCGCTTGTCCCCGGGGGCGGCCGTCCCCTCGACCTGCTCGATCAGTCCGCGTTCGCGGAGCTTCCCGATCAGGTAGTAGATCGAGCTGAAGCCGATCTCGGTCCACTCCCGCATCCCGCGCTCGGCGATCACGGCTTCCAGCTGGTATCCGTGCCGGGGCTGCTCCACCAGCAGTCCGAGCAGGGTGAGTTCGGCGGCGGTCAGGCCTGAGTCCATGCGACTATCCTAGCGCTGGAATAGTACTGCGGCGGACGCCCACCGCTCACAGCCGGAAGGTGTGGCTCTCCCCCGGCCGGAGCACGGTGGCCTTGTCCCGCACGCCGACCCGCACGGCCTCCCCGGAGCCGGCGGCCAGGTCCACGGTGACGCTGTGCCGGTCGATGGCGATGCGCAGGTCGCGGTCGCCGCGGTAGCGCAGGTCGAGGGCCAAGTGGCCGAGGGCGCTCGGCAGTCGGGGGTCGAGCCAGAGCCCGTCCCGGCGCAGCTCCAGGCCGCTGTAGCAGCGTTGCAGCAGGTCGGCGGCGCCGGCCATGGCGCCGAGGTGGACGCCCTCGCGGGTGGTGCCGCCCTGCGAGTCGACCAGGTCCGCGGTGAGGGCGTCGCGGAAGTGCCGCCAGGAGGCGCTGCGGTCGCAGCGGGTGAGCACCCAGGCGTGCACCACGGAGCTGAGGGTGGAGCCGTGCACGGTGCGGTCGAGGTAGTACGAGACGGTGCGGCTCATCAGGTCGCAGCCGGCCCGGTAGCCGAGGCGGCGCAGCAGCCGGCGCACCTCGTGGTCGGAGAACAGGTACCAGAGCATCAGCACGTCGGCCTGTTTGGAGGCGCGGTAGTTGTTGACGGTGTCGCCCTCGGCCTCCAGGATCCGGTCGAGCCGGCGCAGGTCGGGGTAGCGGCGGCGGTAGGTCTCCCAGTCGAGTTCGGCGAGCCGCCGGTAGCCGTCGAACTGGCTGATCACGCCGTCGTGGAAGGGCACCCGCAGGCGGTGGCCGATCTCCCGCCAGCGGTCGAGTTCGGCGGCGTCGAGGCCGAGGCGCTCGGCGAGTTCGCCGCGCCGCCGCGCGGGCAGGGCGTGCAGGGTGTCGTGGGCGCGGGCCAGGACCCAGGAGGCGAGGACGTTGGTGTAGGCGTTGTCGTCCAGGCCGGGGCGGTCCGCCCAGGGGTAGGCGTCGTGGTACTCGTCGGGCCCGAGGACGCCGCGGATCGACCAGCGGTCGCCGTCGGGGGTGGCGGCGCAGGCCCAGTAGCGGGCGATCTCCAGCAGGGTCTCGGCGCCGGCGCCGGCGAGGAAGTCGAGGTCGCCGGTGGCCCGGTAGTACTCCCAGACGTTGTAGGCGACGGCGGAGCCGATGTGCCGTTGCAGGTGGCTGTGGTCGGGCAGCCAGCGGCCGGACAGCGGGTTGAGGTGGACCAGCGGCGACTGTTCCTGCCCGTCGGCGGCGCTCTGCCACGGGTAGGCGGCGCCGCGGCGGCCCTCGGCGCGGGCGGCGCGGCGGGCGGCGTCGAGCCGGCGGTGGCGGTAGTGCAGGACGGCGCGGGCGAGTTCGGGCAGGCGCAGGTCGAGGACGCGCAGCACGAACAGTTCGTCCCAGAAGACGTGGCCCCGGTAGGCCTCGCCGTGCAGGCCGCGGGCGGGGACGCCGACGTCCAGGTCGACGGAGTGCTCGGAGTAGGACTGCAGCAGGTGGAACAGGTTGAGGTGCAGCGGGCCGAGGCCGGGGAAGTCGGCGTCGATCCGGCAGCGCCGCCACAACTGGGCCCAGCGCAGCGCGTGTTCGTCCAGCAGGCGGTCGAAGGCGGGTGCTTCGGCGGCGAGCCGGCGGGCGGCTTCGAGCGGGTCGGCGGTGGCCGGGTCGTGCGAGGTGTGGACGGCGACGGCCTTGTCGACGGTGACGGGCCGGCCGGGCGCGACGTGCACGGCGAGGGTCTGCCCGACCAGGCCCGGGCGGGCCTCGCCCTCCCAGCCGGCGGCGCCGCCGCGGATCCGGTGGCGGGCGGCGAGCGCGATGCGGCGGCCGGCGCCGGTGGTCACCTCCAGCCACAACTGCCCGTCCGGGCCCGCCTCCTGGCGCAGCGGGACGAGGTGGCGGTCGGCCAGTCCGGCGTACCGGGGGACGCCGGTGTTGGTGACGGTGCCGTCGAGGGCGGAGCGGATTTCGAGCCGGCCGGACCAGTTCTCGGCGGTGAGGACGGTCTCCAGGGCGACCAGGTGGGGGCTGGCCAGGCTGGCGAGGCGGCGCTGGACGAGCCGGGTGCGGTGACCGGCTCCGTCCTCGACCACGGCGCGGCGGGTCAACAGGCCGCGCCGCAGGTCGAGTTCGAGTTCCTGGGTGGCGGGCGGGCCGGCGAACCAGTCGGCGCCGGCGCAGCGGAAGGTCAGCGGCAGCCAGTTGGGGCAGTTGACCAGGTCCTCGTGGGTGAACACCCGGCCGCCGACGACGGAGTCGGCGCGGTCGTAGCAGCCGGCCAGGTAGGTGCCCGGGTAGTGCACGCCGCCGGCGGCGACCTCGGGTGCGGCGCCGCGGGTGACCAGGTAGCCGTTGCCGACGGCGCACAGGGCTTCGCGGAGTCCTTCCTCGGCGGGCTCGAAACCGGTGTAGCGCAGCGTCCACGGGTCCGGCATCGGGCAGCCGCGGGCGGGCTGCGGGTCGGATGTCACGGCTCACCTCCGGTGGGGCGCGGGGGCCCGTTCTCCAGTGTGCCCACCGACCGGTCGGCGGGCAGCCCCGTGGCCGGGGAGCGCGAGTGCGGTGAAGCTGGTGGGCGGGGCAGCGGCGACGGGAGTGAACGCGATGAAGACGCAGACCGACCACGGGCCCGCCCGGCCGACCCGGGCGGGCGTGGCGAGGCGCACCGGCGAGGACGCGCGGGCGGCGGCGGATGCGGGAGGGCTCGGCGCGAACACGGCGGTCGGCGGACCCGCCACGCTGCACCCCGACGACCCACGCACCCACCGCGCCACCCCCACCGCCACGGGCCCCCACCGCCACGGGCCCGCCACGCTGCACCCCGACGACCCACGCCCCCACCGCGCCACCGCCACCGACCCGACCCCCCACCGCCACGGGCCCGGCGCGCGGCCGCAGGCGGGCGGCGGGGCGCCGGCGGTCGCGCCGCTGCGGGCCTGAGGGCGGGCCCCGTGTCCACGCAGCCCGAGCAGGGCCCGTCGCAGCCCGAGCAGGGCCCGTCGTCCGCCGCCGCGATCGCCCGCCGGATCGCCGAGCGGTGCGAGCAGCTCGGCCTCGGCCCGGACGCGCTGGCCAGGACGGCCGGGATGTCCCGCCCGTACCTGGAGTGCCTGACCGCCGCCGGGCCGGCGTTCGACCAGAACGGCTTCCTGCGGATCGCCGCCGCGCTCGGCCTGACCTACCGCGAGCTGCTGGCCGGCCGCCCCGACGCCCCGCCCGGGCAGGGCCCGCCCGCGCCCCGGCCGGTGCTGGTGCGCCTGACCGAGGAGCAGTGCTGGGAGCACCTGGGCGGGCGCGGCGTCGGCCGGATCGCGCTGCCTGGCGAGCACGGCCCGGCGGTGTTCCCGGTGAACTACGCCGTGGACCGCCGCACCGTCGTCTACCGCACCTTCGACCACAGCGCCGCCGACGTGCCGCCCGGCACCGAGGTCTCCTTCGAGGTCGACCGGATCGACGACCACCGCAGCAACGGCTGGAGCGTGCTGATCGCCGGCACCGCCGAACGCATCGACGACCCGGCCACCCTCGAACGCCTCGGTCCGTCCGTGCAGTCCTGGGCGGGCCCGCGCGACCGCTGGATCCGGGTCCGCCCGGCGGCGGTCTCGGGCCGCCGGATCACCAGCGCGCCCTGAGCGGCCGCGGTCAGCGCACCAGCACCCGTTCGCCGGAGCGCGGCACCACGGCCGTCCAGCCGAGTTCCCGGTCGATCCGGTCGCGCAGGGCCCGGGAGCCGGCCGGTTCGCCGTGCACCAGGTAGGTGGCGGACGGGGCGGGCGCCGGGCGCAGCCAGTCGACGATCTCGGCGGCGTCGGCGTGCGCGGAGAACGCGGGGACGTTGACGATCTCGGCGCGGACGGGGACGTAGCCGCCGTACATCTTGAGCACCCGGGCGCCGTCGACCAGGTCGCGGGCGCGGGTGCCGGCGGCGGCGTAGCCGACCACGACGACGGTGTTGCGGGGGTCGGGCAGCAGGCGGCGCAGGTGGCGGACGACGCGTCCGCCGGTGGCCATGCCGGAGGCGGAGACCAGGATCGACGGCAGGCGGGAGTGCTCCAGTTCCTGCGACTCGCCGAGCGAGCGGACCGGCCGGAACGGTTCGGGGCTGATCGCGGCCTGCCCCCGCGCGAGGATGTCGGGGCGCAGCTCGGGGGCGCGTTCGGCGAACGCGTCCTGGTAGATCCGCAGGGCGGCGAGCGCCATCGGGCTGTCCACGTACACGGGGGCGGCGGCGGGCAGGCGGCCGGCCCGGCGGAGTTCGGCGAGCTGGTGCAGCACCACCTCGGTGCGGTCGACGGCGAAGGACGGCACGACGACGGTGCCGCCGCGGGCGAGCGTCCGGTCGAGGGCCTGCGCGAACTGCTCGCGGGCGGCGGTCTCCTCGTGCCGCCGGTCGCCGTAGGTGGACTCCATCAGCAGCACGTCCGCGCCGGTGAACGGGTCGGGCGCGTTGAGCAGCGGGTGGACGGGGCGGCCGAGGTCGCCGCTGACGGCGAGGGTGTGGCCGTCCTCCAGGGTGAGGTGCGCCCAGGAGGAGCCGAGGATGTGCCCGGCGGGGTGCAGGCGCAGCACGGTGCGGTCGGCGATCTCGATCTCCGCGTGGTGCGGGACGGGGTCGAAGAGCTGGAGGGTGCGCTCGACGTCCTGCTCGGTGTACAGCGGCAGCGCGGGCCGGTGCTTGGACCAGCCGTGCCGGTTGGCGTGGTCGGCGTCCTCCTGGAGCAGGCGGGCGCTGTCGCGCAGGACGAGTTCGGCGATCCGGGCCGTGTACGGGGTGGTGAACACCGGCCCGCGGAAGCCGTCGGCGACCAGTTTCGGCAGGTAGCCGCAGTGGTCGAGGTGGGCGTGGGTGAGCACCGCGCAGTGCACGTCGGCGGGGTCGAGCGGCAGCGGGCGCCGGTTGCGCCGGCGCAGTTCGGCGAGGCCCTGGAACAGCCCGCAGTCGATCATGACGCGGGCGTGGTCGGTCTCCACCAGGAACTTGCTGCCGGTGACGGTCCCGACCCCGCCGAGGAACGTGAGCAGCCCCGGCCGGGGTGTCGGTGCGGGCTGGTTCTCCATGACGCTGCCTCCCGGGAGTCCGGTTCCCAGCATCTCCCCGCGCGGTCCGGTCAGCTCGGCTGGCGGCGGGTCCACTGGGGTTCGAACTGCTGCCATTCGGCGTCCCACTCGGCGTAGCGGCGGCGGTTCAGGACGTGCAGGGTGCCCTTCCAGGCCAGGGTGCACAGCAGCGGCAGGGCGGTGACGGTGAGCAGGGCGGCGGTCAGCGCGACCGCGATCGGCTCGCCCGCGCCGGCGGGTTGCGGGACGACCTCGCCCCGGTTGTCCAGCCAGATCCGGACGGGGGTGCCGGCCGGCTGGCCGGAGGTGACCACGGCGTTGGCCCGCCGGTCGGCGCCGTTCTCCGTCCAGGTGACGTCGGCGCGGGTGGTGGTGAGGCCGAGCGCGACCGGGACGTCCGTGGTCAGCCGGGCCGTCACGGGGTGCCGGTCGGCGGCCTCGGCCCGGGCGACGCGGGCCTGGTCCTGGTGGACGGCCAGGCCGACGGCGAGCGCGGCCGGGAGCGCGCCCACCGCGACCACCAGCAGCAGCCGCGCCGCCCACCACTGTGCGCGGTCGGTGCCGCGCCGCAGGGGGTTGTTCTTCCGTTCCCTCGGGTGCATCCGCATGCCGCCCGCCTCCTCACCGCATCGACCTGCCCCGTTCTGCCTCCACTCTGGCGGGGACGGCCCGGCCGCGACATGGACCGGACGTCCCGATCCGCCCGACAACCGGCCCGGCTCGTCCGCCGCGCGCCACCGGCGCAGGCTGGGAGCGGTGGACGGACGAAGGACGGGGTGTGCGATGCCAGCGACGGGATCATCGTCCGTGCGGGACGGCGCCTGGGTGGTGGCCGAGCCCGGGCCGGTCGGCGGCGCGAACGGGCCGGTCGGCGATGGGAACGGGCCGCTCGCCTGGGAGCGGCGGCCGCCGCCGGTCCCCGGAGCGCGGGAGGTCCTGGTCGAGGTGGAGGCCTGCGGGGTGTGCCGCACCGACCTGCACCTCGCCGAGGGCGACCTCGCGCCCCGGGTGCCGCGCTGCACGCCCGGCCACGAGGTGGTGGGCCGGGTGGCGGCGCTCGGCCCCGGGGTGACGGAGTTCGCGGTGGGCGACCGGGCCGGGGTGGCCTGGCTGGCCGGGGTCTGCGGGCGCTGCCGGTACTGCCGCGCCGGGCACGAGAACCTGTGCCCCGCGTCGACGTACACCGGCTGGGACCGGCACGGCGGCTACGCCGCGTACGTCACCGCCGACGCGCGTTTCGCCTACCCCCTGCCCGACGGCCCGCCCGCCGAGGAGCTCGCGCCGCTGCTGTGCGCCGGGATCATCGGCTACCGGGCACTGGCCCGCGCGGACCTTCCGCCGGGCGGCCTGCTCGGCATCTACGGCTTCGGGGCGTCCGCCCACCTGACGGCGCAACTCGCGCTGGCCCGGGGCGCCCGGCTGGCCGTCTTCACCCGCAGCGCGGCCGCCCGCGACCTGGCCCGGGAGCTCGGCGCGGGCTTCGCCGGCGACTCCTTCGACCCGCCGCCGGAGCCGCTGGCCGCCGCGATCCTGTTCGCCCCCGCCGGCGAGCTGGTCCCCGCCGCGCTGGCCGCCCTGGACCGGGGCGGCACCCTCGCCGTCGCCGGCATCCACCTCACCGACATCCCCCCACTGGACTACGCCCGCCACCTCTTCCAGGAACGCACCCTGCGCAGCGTCA
Source organism: Kitasatospora sp. NPDC004531 (assembly GCF_053602195.1). NCBI lineage: Bacteria > Bacillati > Actinomycetota > Actinomycetes > Kitasatosporales > Streptomycetaceae > Kitasatospora > Kitasatospora sp. NPDC004531. The sequence goes on from NZ_JBSGDD010000021.1 coordinate 17,344, forward strand.
CCGCCAACACCCGCGCCGACGGCCACGCCTTCCTCACCGAGGCCGCCCGCCTCCGCCCCGCCATCCACCTCACCCGCTACCCCCTGCACCGCGCCACCACCGCCCTCGCCGACCTCGCCGCCGACAGAGTGACCGGCGTCGCCGTCCTGGTGCCGGATTGAACCGCCCCTGACCGCAAGCGGGATCGAGAACACGCACCCAACCACCGCACTGGGACGGCCGGTTGGCACCCGCCCGGCGCAGCAGCGGTGCGCGCCAGCCCGCAGGGGACCCCAACCGTTGCCACCCACGTCCGCCCTCGCGGCGCGCCCCCACGCCCCGGGCGACAGACGGACGTCGCGGAACCAGCAGCGGAACGAACCCGCCCCCGACCGGCACACGGCCGGTGAGTCAGCAGCGAGGTCGACGACATGAACGGCAGTGGTGAGGCCGGAGCAAAGCACCACCGGCCGCACGGCCCCCACACTCCCGCAGCCCCGCGCCCTCGCGACGCACCCGGCTGGCGCGGCCCACTCGCGGCTGGACTCCGACTCAACCACCGTACCGAAACGGCCAGTTGACACCTGGGCGCGCACCGGCCCCCGCCCCTCACACCGCCCCCCGCCGCCGCAACCGAAACAGCCCGTCGGCGCACAGCCTTCACAGCAGCGGCCCGCAGGGGCCCACGCCCACAAGCCCCCGACCGTCGCCCCCGCGCCCTCGCGACGCACCCGGCTGGCGCGGCCCACTCGCGGCTGGACTCCAGCTCAACCATCGCGCCGGGACGGCCGGTTGACACCTGGGCGCGCACCGGCCCCCGCCCCTCACACCGCCCCCGCTGCCGCAGCCGAATCGGCCCATCGGCGCACAGCCTCCGCAGGAGGGGCCCACGCCCACGTGCCCCCCGACCATCCCCGTCCACGCCCCCGCATCCCCTCGCCCTCACGACGCCCCCGACCGTCGCCCCCACGCTCCCCGGGGGGCGCGGCACCTGCGTGTCCGGGCGGCGCGGCCCACACGTGGCTGACCCCCGACTCAACCACCGCACCGAAACGACCAGTTGACACCTGAGCACGCACCCGGCCCCCGTCCCTCGCCCCTCGCCCCCACTCTCCCCCCCGGGGGCCTCGGCAGCTGCGGGCCCGGGCGGCGAGGCCTATGCGTGGGTGGGCTCGGGCTCCATGGCCTGGGCCGGGGCGGTGGGTTGGCGCATGGTCAGGACCAGGGCGGCCATGATGGCGAAGAGGGCGGCGGCGGTGAGGCCGGTGACGTGGAGGGCGGTGGTGAAGGCGTCCCGGGCGTGGTGGAGCAGGGTCGCGGCCTGGTCGGCGGGGAGCCGGTCGGCGGCGGCGACCGCGCCGGCGAGGGAGTCGGAGGCGCCGTGCATGCGGTCGCGGTAGACGACGGCGGCGAGGACGCCGAGCAGGGCGAAGCCGAGGGAGCCGCCGAGGTAGTTGCCGGTCTCGGACATCGACGCGGCGGAGCCGGCCCGTTCCGGCGGGACGGAGCCGAGGATCAGGCCGGTGCCGAGCGCGAACAGCGGGCCGGCGCCGAGGGCCAGCACGGTGATGCCGGTGATCACGAGCGCCAGGGAGCCGTCGACGGCGGCGAGCAGCAGGCCGCCGAGCGCGGAGACGGCGAGGCCGCCGGCGATGGCGGTGGTCTGCTTCATGCGGCGCGCGAGCGCGGGGGCGGCCATGGTGCCGCCGGCGACGGCCAGGCCCATGGGGGCGAACAGCACGGCGGAGACGGCGGGCGAGTGGCCGAGGACGTTCTGCAGGTACTGGGTGACCATCAGCCCGGTGCCGGCCATCGCGACGCCGGCCAGCACCAGCCCGACCAGGACGGCCGTGAACGGCCGGCTGCGCAGCAGTCGCAGGTCCAACAGCGGCTGCTCGACGCGCAGTTGGCGGCGGACGAAGAGCACGCCCAGCACCGCGCCGACGATCAGCGCCACCGCCGGCCCGGCCGAGGACGCGCCGCCGGAGATGCCGTCCACGGCCAGCGCCTTGATGCCGTAGACCAGCAGCAGCATCGCGGCGAGGGAGAGCCCGACGCCGACCGGGTCGAGGCGTCCGGCGCGGTCGCTGCGGTACTCGGGGAGCAGCACGGGCCCGGCGATCAGCAGCAGCACCATCGGCGGGACGGCCAGCAGGAACACCGAGCCCCACCAGAAGTGCTGGAGCAGCACGCCGGCCAGCACCGGTCCGAGCGCGCCGCCGGCGAACTGGCCGGTGGCCCAGACGGCAATGGCCCGGCCGCGTTCGCGCTCGTCGCGGAACATGTTGGTGATCAGCGAGAGGGTGGAGGGGGCCAGGGTCGCGCCGGCGACGCCCAGCAGGGCGCGGGTGACGATCAGCGTCAGCGGGTCGGTGGCGCACGCGGCCACCGCGGAGAGCACCGCGAACGCCGCCGCGCCGGTCAGCAGCAGCCGTCGGCGTCCGATCCGGTCGCCGAGGGTGCCCATGGTGATGACCAGTCCGGCGACCATCAGTCCGTAGCTGTCGCTGATCCACAGCTGTTCGACGTTGTCGGCCCCCAGGTCGGCGCTCAGCCGCGGGAGGGCGAGCAGCAGTGCGGTGACGTCCATCGCGACGATGAAGGTCGGCAGCATGAGCAGGGCCAGCCCCCACCGTGCCCGGTCGGCTCGCATCTCGGAACGCTCCTGTCTGTGTCGGTCGAGTGTCTTCGGAGGGTGGTCGGAGCGGCCGCGCGCTTCTTGACATCGCGGCCGAAGAAATCCGGCGGAGATTTCTTCGCCCGGGATGTCAAGACGGCGGCGGCGGCTCCGACCACCTGGTCGAGGGCCCGGTTCCGGGCCGTGGACGCGACGAGGAGTGCGTGATGAAGTTCCTGATCGGCCTGCACATCGACCCGACGGTGTTCGACACCCTGACCGACGAGGAGAAGGCGGCGCTGGGCGCCGGCCACGGCCGGTTCATCCGGTCGCTGAAGGAGTCCGGCGAGCTGATCCTCACCCAGGCGCTGGTGGACCCGTCGCAGTCGGTGGTGGTGTCGGTGCGGGGCGGGCAGCCGGTGGTGACGGGCGGTCCGTTCCTGGAGGCGAAGGAGTTCCTGGGCGGCTTCTACCTGGTGGACTGCGAGAACAAGGAGCGGGCGGTCGAGCTGGCGGCGCAGATCCCGGACGCGGCGATCGCCGGCCTGGGGGTGGAGGTGCGTCAGGTGATGTTCTCCGACGGGTATCCGGACGCGTGACGACCGCCGCCGTCGAGGGCCTGCCGCGCGAGTTCGCGCCGCGGGCCCTCGGCACGCCGGAACGCCGGTGCGGTGGACGGCGCAGGGGGTGCCGGAGAGTCCGCGCGGCCGACTGGTGACGGAGGCGTCGCGGCGGCCGGTCGACCGGGTGCGCAGCGAACGGGCGCGCCGGGCACGGGAGTCGGCCTGGGCCGCCCGCCGAGGTGGCGCCCCAGGCCGACGACACCCTGCTGCTGCTGTTCATGTGTTTCCGTCCGAGCTGACGGCGGCCTCGTAAACGCTGCGTGCGGTGGGCGGTCCGACGACGGCGGGGATCGCCCGGGCGTTCCCGGCGCCGGAGGCCAGCGGGTGCGGGCGCCCGGTCGCGCCGCCGGTCGGCGCCGAGCGCGAACAGCGGCTGCGGGTCGTCCTGCCAGTGCTGACCTGATCTTCAACGAGGGCTGCACGGCCTGCTCCGGGCGGGAGTTGGCGCGCGCGGAGCCGACCGGCGAGGCGATCCGCCCGGTCCGGGCGGTGCACGCGCAGTTGCCCGGGGACGGCGAGGTGACGGGGCTGCCGGCGCACGCCCGGCGGCGGGCGCGGGCGACGGCGGACCGCGATCCGGTGCCGCCGGCCGAGCAGGACCGTTCGCTGTGGGGCCGGGCGCTGCTCGCGGAGGGCACGGCGCCGGCCCGGGCGTCGCCGGCGGGTACGGCCCTGGGGCCTGTCCGGCCGATCTTGCCGGGCACGCGACGCCGGATCATCCGCCCCCAGCCCTGGCGGGCCGGGAGGGGCCCCCACGGAAGCACCGGCAAACCATCCAAAGACACCCAGCCGGCACTCCCAGCCGGGCGCGGAATGGGGGCGCCTCCCGGCCCCCAAGGGCCGGGGGAGCCGCGCGCTGATCCGACAAGATCAACCGGACAGGCCCTGGGGCCGTGCCGGGTGCAGGCGGCGATCGCCGCCACGCACGCGGACGCGGCCGACGCGGCCGGGACGGACCGGGCGCAGGTGCACGCGCTGTACCTGGTGCGTGCCGGAGCGGATCGCGCCCCACCCGGTGGTCACGCCGAACCGGGCGATCGCCCCGCTGGACGGCGACGGGCGGCCGGCCGGGCACCACCGGCTGCTCTCGGCGCGGGCCCATCTCCTGGAGCGCAGTGGGGAGTTGACGCCTGCGTACGAGCACTGCCGGCGGGCGGCGCGGGCGACGGCGAGCCCGGCGGAGCAGCGGCGCCTGGAGGGCCGGGCCGCCCGTCTCCGCCCCGCCTGATTGTCGAGCACATGACACCAGATCATGCCCCGCCGGCCCGTCCCGGCCTCCACATGCGTGCCTCGGGAGGCCCGCCTAGCGTGGGTGGAGGACATCGCCGATTCCGGTGATGACGTCCGTCCTTCCCCAAGGAGGCGCATCCGATGCTTGCCGAAACCATGCTGACCACTGCGACGACCGCCGAGCTCGGCGTCGTGAAGTCCCTGGTCGCCGAGGGCGAGGCCGCCTACAGCGACGCGCCGCAGTACCAGCCCGAGGCCGCCGGCCTGCTGCTCCTGCTGGGCCTCCTCCTCCTGTCGCCGAAGGAGCCCGAGGAGGAGAAGTAATACCGATCAGCCATCAGACCGGACGAAAGTAGCACCAACCATGCCGTTCACCGATTCGCCCCAGCGGGAGTTCGCCGCCGCGACCGAGTGGGCGGCAGGCCGCGCCCTCGACGCTCTCACCGGCGCCGAGGGCGCGGCTCCCCCCGCCGCCGAGCCCGATCCGCAGGCGCTGCTCGCCGCCGACCGGGTGCTCGGCCCGGACGTGTTCGCCCCGGCGCTGCTCACCGGCACGCCGATCCCGCCGGAGACCGCGGCCCGCGCCGCCGAGGCCTTCCGGGTCTTCCCCCCGGACTGGTCCGAGGTCCACGCCTGGCGCGACCGGGCCACCGCCGAACTCCTGCAACGCGCCGGGCAGTCCGTCCCGGTGGAGGATCCGCCGCCGCCGCCCGAACCGGGCGAGCACGGCTGGCAGCGCTGGTCGGTCCTGATGGCGCAGCTGTCGCCGCTCGCCCTGCCGACCCTGGACGGCCCGGTGCACCGGATCGCCCGCGCGCACCCGCTCGCCCTCGCCCGCGGCGCCACCCGCTCCATGCTGCGGCGCGACCACCGCACCGCCACCCGGCTGGCCCGCTGGCTGGCCTGGCTGGAGAGCACCGGCATCGCGCCCGCGCTGGAGCTGCGCCCGCTGCTGCGGCAGCTCGTGCTGACCGGTGACGGCTCCGCCCGCAGCGCCCTCGACCTCGCCGTCGCCGATCGGCTGGCCGCCTCATGATGCCGCCCGCCGTGCTCGACGACTGCCGCCGCCTCGCCTCCGGCTGCCTGGAGTGGCTGCGCACCACCCACCAGCAGGGCCACGGCGTGCTGCCGTCCGAGGACTTCGACATCTCCGAGCCCGACAACGCGTACAAGCCGATCGGCGAGTCCGCGCTCGCGGCCTCCCTGGTGCTGCGCGAGCCCGTCGCCGGGCCCGCCGACCGGGAGCACGCCCGCTCGCTGCTCGACTTCGGCTGGCAGCAGCTGCGCCAGGGCGACCTACTGTACGAGCGGCAGTTCCGCAACATGCTGATGAGCGACCCGCTGGAGATGTACGGGCACTTCCACCGGGCCGGCTACCGGCACCCGGCGCTGGAGGAACTGCTGCGCGGCCTGGACGGGCTGCGCTCCACCCACGCCCTGGAGTCGATGGCGAACCGGCGGCTGGCCGTGGTCAACGCCCGGTACGTGATCGGCCTGGGCAGCCGGCCCGACTGGGACGCGCTCGCGGCGGCCACCTGGCTCGGCGAGCGCCCGGAGCCCTGGGCGCTGGACTGGATCACCGGCTACAACGTCACCCACACCGTCTTCCACCTCACCGACTGGGGCGCCGTCCCCGACCGGCTGCCCGCGCCGATGCGCGACTACCTGGCCGACTGGCTGCCGGTCTGGGTCGACATCTGGCAGGAGACCGGCCAGTGGGACCTGCTCGGCGAGCTGCTGATCGTCGACGCCTGCCTGCCCGAGTCGGTCTGCGACCCGCAGAGCTGGCAGCGGCTGGCCGCCGCCCAGCGCGAGGACGGCATGCTGCCGCGCGACCTCGGCCCGGTCGAGGAGGACCCGGCGAAGGCCTTCAAGACCAACGAGCACACCGCCGTGGTCGGCACCCTGGTCGGCACCCTGACCCTCTCCCGCGCCCTGCGGTGAACCCGCACCTGGCCACGCTCGCCGGCACCGTGCCGGGCGACGCGGCGCTCGCCCTCGCCCTCGTCTCCGCCGAGGGCGAGCAGCTGCTGTGCCGGGGCCGGACGGACGGCGCGCACAGTGCGGAGGTCACGCCCGACACCGGGTTCGAACTCGGCTCGGTGAGCAAGACGTTCACCGCCCTGCTGCTGGCCGAGCTGGCCGCCGGGGGCCGGGTCGGCCTGCGCGACACCGTCACCGTCGCGGACACCCCGCTGACCCTGCTGCACCTGGCCACCCACACCTCGGGGCTGCCCCGGCTGCCGCCCGGCCTGCGGCGCTCGGCGCTGCCGGCCTGGCTCAGCAACCCGTACGCGGCGTTCTCGCCCGCCGACCTGGACCGCGCGCTGGAGCGGACCCGCCTGGGATTCCGGCCCGGCAGCCGGGTGCGGTACTCCAACTTCGGGGTCGGCCTGCTCGGCCGGGTGCTCGCCGAGCGGGCCGGCAGCACGTACCCGGCGCTGCTCGCCGAGCGGGTCGCCGGGCCGCTGGGGCTCGGCGGGACGGACTGCGAGCCGGGCGCGGCCGTCGGGCACCGCCGCGGCCGCCCGCTGCCGCCCTGGCAGATCCCCGCCCTGCCGGGCGCGGGCGCCGTCCGCTCCACCCCGCGCGACCTGCTGCGCTACCTCTCCGCGCTGCTCGACCCGGCCACCGCCCCGACCCCCGCGCTGGGCGCCGCGCTGCGCGACGTCCAGCGGCCGCGCCTGGTCAAGCCGCGCTCCACGGACCGGATCTGCCTGGTCTGGAACCTGCGCCCGACCGCCGACGGCGACGTGCTCTTCCACTCCGGCGGCACCCGCGGCTTCACCACGTTCGTCGGCTTCTGCCCGCAGCGCGGCACCGCCCTCGCGGCCCTCACCAACACCGCCCCGCGCATCGACGCCCGCTTCATCCAGAGCGCCTACCGGATCTTCCGCGCACTGTGACGCCGTTCTGATCGGACGTGCGGTCGTCGGCGATCAGGACGACGCGGCGGGGCGGATCAGCCGCTCGTCGGGAATGACCGCGACGCCGAGGATCTCGATCATCGCCTCGGGCTGCCACAGCGCGGTGGTGCCGATGCCGGCCATCGCCGGGTAGACCGGCCCGGCGAGTTCGCGCCACACCTCGCCGATCTGCCGGCCGTGCGCCTGGTAGTCGGGGATGTCGGTCAGGTAGAGGGTGACGCTGACCAGGTCCTGCGGCCGGCCGCCCGCTTCGGCAAGCGTGGCAAGGAGGTTGGCGAAGGCCTGGCGGAACTGTTCGACGATGCCGCCGGGCACGATCCGCATCCGCGCGTCCAGCGCGGTCTGGCCGCCGAGGTGCAGGGTGTTGCCGCAGAGCGTGCCGTGCGAGTAGCCGCGGGGTGCGGGCAGCGACGCGGGGTTGACCGGAACGGGGGCCGAGTAACTCGCCATGGCGCACTCCTGCGGGTCTGGTGCCGTCGGGTGTCGTCGTCGGTGCGACACGGTAGCAGGTGTTGACAGTTCCGTGACGGTCGCAGAAACATTGAAACAACGCTCCCCGGCACCGGGCGGCGGACGGCGGTGCCGAGGCGGAGGTCCCTCCCATGCAGCTCGCAACGGTCGCTCACCCGGACGGCGGCACCAGCGCCGCGGTCCGCCAGGGGGACGCCTGGCACGCGCTGCCCGCCCCCGACCTGTCGGCCTTCCTGCGCGCCGGCGGCCCCGCGTGGGCCGGCGCGGAGCTCCCCGGCGCCGTCCCGCTGCTGCCGCTGCCCGCGCCCGGCAAGGTGCTGTGCTGCGGGCTGAACTACGCCGAGCACATCCGCGAGATGGGCCACGAACTCCCCTCCCATCCCACCCTGTTCGCCAAGTTCGCCGACACCCTGACCGGCCCGGAGGCGGACCTGGTGCTGCCGCGCGGCCTCCAACTGGACTGGGAGGCCGAGCTCGCCGTGGTCGTCGGCGCGACGCTGCGCCGCGCCGACCGGGCCACCGCGCTGGCCGGGATCGCCGGCTACACGGTGGCCAACGACGTCTCGGTGCGCGACTGGCAGCGCCGCACCACCCAGTGGCTGCAGGGCAAGGCCTGGGACGGCAGCTGCCCCGTCGGCCCGGTGGTGGTCACCCCCGACGAGGTCGACCCGGCGGCCGGGCTGGACGTAGTCTGCCGGGTCGACGGCGAGCAGGTGCAGCGGGCGAGCACCAAGACGCTGGTCTTCGACCCGGCCGACCTGCTGGCGTACGTCTCGACCTTCACCGTGCTGCGCCCGGGCGACCTGGTGCTCACCGGCACGCCCGGCGGCGTCGGCGCGGCCCGCGAACCGCAGCGCTTCCTGGCCGACGGCGACCTGCTGGAGACCTCGATCTCCGGCATCGGCACGCTGCGCAACCGGGTGCGCCTCACCGACTGAACAGCCGCACCGACCGAACGGCCCCACCCGAAGAAGAGCGGAACCTCAACGACGAGGAGCTTCCCATGGACCCCACCCCCGGCCACTCCCCCGACTACCGCTCCTACCTGCTGGAGGGTGACAACTCGGCGTACGCCACCGAGAGCGGCCTGGTGGTGCCGGTGGTCACCCGCGCGGGCGCCGAGCCCGGGGACACCGGGCAGTCGCCGGGCGCGACCCGGATCTCCGGCATCAGCATCCAGCACACCCCGGCCACCCGGCTGTGGTTCGGCAAGGTCGGCAACGAGCCCGGCTACCGGTCGGTGCCGCACCACCACGGCGAGGCGGAGACCGGCGGCTACGTGCTGTCCGGCCGGGGCCGGATCTACTTCGGCGCGAAGTTCGCCGACTACGTGGACCTGTCCGAGGGCGACTGGGTGTTCGTCCCGCCGTTCATGCCGCACGTGGAGTGCAACCTCGACCGCAACCGGCCGCTGACCTGGATGACCACCCGCACCCCCGAGAACATCGTGGTCAACCTGCCCGAGGTGCCGGACGCCGAGCTGCCCGACTGGCTGGAGCGGCCCTGATGGCCGACACCACCTCCGAGCTGTTCGGCGCGGCCGTCGCGCTGGAGCCCGTCCCGCCCGAGCACTTCGACCTGGCCTTCGTCGCGACGACCCAGCCCTGCCCGTGGCCCAAGGCCTACGGCGGCGACCTGGTCGCCCAGGCCGCGGCCGCCGCGATGCGCTCGGTCGAAGGCGGCAAGGCGCTGCACTCGATGCACTCCTACTTCATGCGGCCCGCCGAGATCGGCGAACCGGTCCGCCACGAGGTCGAGCTGCTGCGCGACGGCCGCGGCTACGCCACCCGGCAGGTGCGCGCCTACCAGCGCGGCAAGGCGCTGTACGTGTGCCTGGCCAACTTCGCGGCGGGCGAGGCCGGCGGCCGGTACGCCGCCGCGCTGCCCGACCGGTACGCCGCCGGCCTGCCCGGCCCGCAGGAACTGCCCGACTCCGCCGCCTACTTGGCCGACCGCGAGGGCGGCACCATGACCGCCGCCGCCAAGGAGTACTGGTCCCGGGGCCGCAGCTTCGACCTGCGGCACGTGCCCGGCCCGCTGTACCTGGACGTCGAGGGCGGGCGCGCACCCCACCAGGCGGTGTGGGTGCGGCCGTTCGACGCGCTGCGGCCGGTGGACGGGCTGAGCGCGGCGCAGCGGGACGCGGCGGCGCTGGCGTACGTCTGCGACTACACGATCCTGGAGCCGGTGCTGCGGGTGCTGGGCCTGGCGTGGGCCCGGCCGGGCCTGGTGACGGCGAGCCTGGACCACGCGATGTGGTTCCACCGCCCGCCCCGGGCGGGCGAGTTGGACGGGTGGCTGCTGTACGCGCAGCAGGCGGTGGCGGCGGAGTCGGGGCGCGGCCTCGGCGCGGGCCGGTTCTTCACGCCGGACGGGACGCATCTGGCGACGGTGCTCCAGGAGGGCATGATCCGGGCGGGGGACGGCGGATGACCGCCTCGGCGCACCGGGATACCTTCGCGCGCGACCACCTGCCGCCGCTCGGGCAGTGGCCGCTGCTGGAGTTCACCACCGAGGCGCTGCGCTACCCGGAGCGCCTCAACGCGGCGGTGGAGCTGCTGGACCGCCAGGTGGCGGCGCTCGGCCCGGACCGGCCGGCGCTGCGCACGCCCGCCGGGGAGGTGTGGACGTACGGGGAGCTGCAGCTGCGCTCGGCGCAGGTCGCGCAGGTGCTGGCCGAGGACCTGGGGCTGGTGCCGGGCAACCGGGTGCTGCTGCGTTCGCCGAACAACCCGTGGGCGGTGGCGGCCTGGCTGGGCGTGCTGCGGGCGGGCGGGATCGCGGTGGCGACCATGGCGGCGCTGCGGAAGCGGGAGCTGGGGCCGATCACGGCGAAGACCCGGCCGGCGCTGGCGCTGGTGGACCACCGCTTCCTGGACGAGGTGCGCGGCGTCCCGGTGGTGCCGGTCGGCGGCGGCGCGCCGGACGACCTGGTGCGGCGGGCGGCGGCCAAGGCGGGGCGGTTCGCGGCGGTGGACACGGCGGCGGACGACGTGGCGCTGTTCGGGCCGACCTCGGGCACCACCGGCGTCCCGAAGATCACCGTGCACTTCCACCGCGACCTGCTGTCGATCGACAACACCTTCGGGCGGTGCACGCTGCGGCTGCGCCCGGACGACCTGGTGGCCTGCACGGCGCCGCTGGCATTCACCTTCGGGCTCGGCATGCTGGTGGTGTTCCCGCTGCGGGCGGGCGCGTGCGCGTTCCTGACCGAGTCGGCGACGCCGGCGCAGCTGGCCGAGCTGGTGGCGGAGCACCGGGTGACGGTGCTGGCGACGGCGCCGACGGCGTACCGGCAGATCGTCAAGTCGGGCCTGGCGCAGCGTCTTTCGGGTCTGCGGTGCGCGGTGAGCGCGGGTGAGCACATTCCGCGCGAGGTGTGGGAGCGGCTGCGGGCGGAGACCGGTCTGCGGGTGGTGGACGGCATCGGCGCCACCGAGTTGCTGCACATCTTCATATCGGCGGCGGGGGACGAGATCCGTCCGGGGGCGACCGGCCGGCCGGTGCCGGGTTTCCGGGCGGCGGTGCTGGGGCCGGACGGCGAGGAGCTGGGGCCGGGGGTGGAGGGCCGCCTCGCGGTGATCGGGCCGGTGGGCTGCCGGTACCTGGACGACGAGCGGCAGGCCGACTACGTGGTCAACGGCTGGAACGTCACCGGGGACACCTTCGTCCGCGACGAGGACGGCTGGTTCTGGTTCCGGGCCCGCAGCGACAACATGATCGTCTCGTCCGGCTACAACATCGCGGGCCCGGAGGTGGAGGCCGCCGTGGACACCCACCCGGACGTGGTGGAGTCGGCGGTGGTGGCCGCGCCGGACGCCGAACGGGGCTCGGTGGTCTGCGCGTTCGTGGTGCTGCGGCCGGGCGTGGCGGCGGGGCCGGCGACGGTGCGCAGCATCCAGGAGCACGTGAAGGGGCAGCTCGCGCCGTACAAGTACCCGCGCGAGGTGCGGTTCGTCGAGGCGCTGCCGCGCAATCCGAGCGGCAAGCTCCAGCACTTCCGGCTCCGCCGGGCAGTGGAGGGCACGGCGGTGGAGGACACGGCATGAGGATCGCGGTGGTCGGCGCGGGGCCCGGCGGGCTGTACTTCGCCTCGCTGATGAAGCAGTTGGACCCGGCGCACCAGGTGACGGTGTGGGAGCGCAACGCCCCCGAGGACACCTTCGGCTTCGGCGTGGTGTTCTCCGACGAGACGCTGACCGGCATCGCGGGCGCGGACGAGGCGGTGCTCGCCGAGATGGAGCGCGGCTTCGCCCGCTGGACCGACATCGACGTGGAGTTCCGCGGCCGGCGCTTCACCGTCGGCGGGCAGGGCTTCGCCGCGATGGGCCGCAAGGAGCTGCTGGGGATCCTCCAGCGGCGGGCGGCGGAGCTGGGCGTGCGCGTCCACTACCGCACCCCGGCGCCGGGCATCGCCCAACTGCGGGCGGGCCACGATCTGGTGCTGGCGGCGGACGGCGTGCACTCGGCCGTCCGCGCCGAGCTCGCCGGGGCGTTCCGCCCCTCGCTCGACCGCCGGTCCAACAAGTACATCTGGCTCGGCACCGACCTGGTCTTCGAGGCGTTCCAGTTCTTCGTCAAGCAGACGCCGTGGGGCACCATGCAGGTGCACGGCTACCCGTACTCGGCGACCGGGTCGACCGTCATCGTGGAGATGTCCGAGCAGGTGTGGCGCCGGGCGGGCTTCGAGCGCACCGCCGGGCGGGAGTTCGGGCCGGGCGAGTCCGACGAGTGGGCGGTCGCCCGGATCGCCGAGATCTTCGCCGACGAGCTGGGCGGCCACCGGCTGCGCACCAACAACTCGCGCTGGCTGAACTTCACCACCGTGCGCAACGAGCGCTGGTACGACGGCAACGTGGTGCTGCTGGGCGACGCCGCGCACACCGCGCACTTCTCGATCGGCTCCGGCACCAAGCTCGCCATGGAGGACGCGCTGGCGCTGGCGGCCTGCCTGCACGAGCAGCCGACGCCGGCGGCGGCCCTGGAGGCGTACCAGGCGGAGCGCAAGCCGGTGGTGGAGTCGACGCAGCGGGCCGCGCAGGCCTCCCTGGAGTGGTTCGAGAACATCGGCATGTACGCCGAGCAGGAGCCCGCCCAGTTCGTCTTCAACCTGCTGACCCGGTCGCGCCGGATCACCTTCGAGAACCTGAAGGAGCGGGACGCGGAGTTCGCCGCGCGGGTGGAGGACGCGTTCGGGTCGCGGCCCGGTCCGGCGATGTTCCAGCCGGTGCGGATCGGCCCGCTGGAGCTGGACAACCGGATCGTCGTCTCGCCGATGGACATGTACTCGGCGGTGGACGGCGTCCCCGGCGACTTCCACCTGGTGCACCTGGGCGGCAAGGCGCTCGGCGGCGCGGGCCTGGTGATGAGCGAGATGGTCTGCGTCTCCCCGGAGGGCCGGATCACCCCCGGCTGCGCGGGCCTGTGGACCGACGGGCAGCGCGAGGCCTGGCGGCGCGTCACCTCCTTCGTGCACGCGAACAGCCCGGCGAAGATCGGCCTCCAGCTGGGGCACTCCGGCCGCAAGGGCTCCACCCGGCTGATGTGGGACGGCATCGACCGGCCGCTGCCGGACGGCAACTGGGAGGTGATCGGCCCGTCCGCGCTGCCCTACGGCCCGGGCTGCCACCTGCCGCGCGAGGCGACCCGGGACGACCTGGACCGGGTGGTCGCCGACTTCGCGGCGGCGGCGCGGCGCGGGGCCGAGGCCGGCTTCGACCTGATCGAGGTGCACGCCGCGCACGGCTACCTGCTGTCCTCCTTCCTCTCCCCCGCCGCCAACCGCCGCACCGACGCCTACGGCGGCAGCCCGGAGCGGCGGCTGCGCTTCCCGCTGGAGGTGTTCGACGCGGTGCGGCGGGCGGTGCCGGAGCGCGTCCCGGTGACGGTGCGGGTCTCGGCCACCGACTGGCTGCCGGACGGCACCACCGACGAGGAGGCGGTGGCGATCGCCCGGGCCTTCGTCGAGCACGGCGCGGCCGCGATCGACGTCTCCACCGGGCAGGTCGCGGCCGGCGAGCAACCCGCCTACGGGCGCTCCTACCAGACGCCGTTCGCCGACCGGATCCGCCACCGGGTGGCCGCCCCGGCGGGCGTGCCGGTGATCGCGGTGGGCGCGATCTCCTCCTGGGACGACGTCAACTCGATCCTGCTCGCCGGGCGCGCCGACCTGTGCGCGCTGGGCCGCACCCACCTGTACGACCCGCAGTGGACGCTGCACGCCGCCGCCGAACAGGACTACCGGGGCCCCGGCGCCGACTGGCCGGTGCAGTGGCGGCCCGGCCGCCGCCGCCCGCCGACCTCGCGCACCGACCGGGTGCCGCCCCGGCTGTCGCTGCTGCGCGAGGGCGTCCTGGGCCCGGAGCACGTGCGGTGGACGCCGGGGCGCCGGGTCGGGGTGTCCGCGTGAGCCGCCCGGCCGCGGTCCGATCATGTGTCCGGCGTCCGCCATACTCGGTGGGATGAGCGAGACGTTGGACGCCCGGCCCACCGCGGCGCGCCGTTCCCGGACGGTGCTGGTGACCTTCCTCGGCGCCGTCGTCCGCAAGCTGGGCAACTGGATGCCGATCGCCGGCGCCGTCGAACTGCTCACCCAGGCCGGGCTGGACGCCGCCAGCGTCCGCACCGCCGTGTTCCGGCTCAAGCAGCGCGGCTGGCTGGAGGCGCAGACCCGCTCGGGCGTGCGCGGCTACGCGCTGACGCCCGCCGCGCTGGAGGCGCTGGCCGCCGGCGACGAGGTGATCTGGCACGCCCGGCAGCCCGCCGACCTGGCCGACGGCTGGTGCCTGGTCAACTTCTCGGTGCCGGAGTCGGCACGGGCCAAGCGGCACCGGCTGACGGCGCACCTGGCCGCGCTCGGCTTCGGCAACATCGGCGCGGCGGTGTGGATCGCCCCCGCCCGGATGCTGCCCGCCGCCGTCCGCGCCATCGGCGAGCTCGACCTGACCGACCAGTGCGCCGTCTTCACCGGCGACCACGTCGGCGGGCAGGACCTCGCGGCGATGGTCCGCAAGGGCTGGGACCTGGCCGAACTCGACCTCCGCTACCGGGAGTTCATCGCCTCCCGCAGCGCGCAGGCCGACCGGCTGGCCGACGCCGCCTTCGTGGACGGCCGGGCGGCGTTCACCGGCTACCTGGCGGTGGTCGACGACTGGCGCAAACTCCCGTTCCGCGACCCGGGCCTGCCCCCGCAGGTGCTGCCCGCCGACTGGTCGGGCCCCGCCGCCGTACAGCTCTTCGAACGGCTGGTGGCCGCCCTGGAGGGCCGCGCCCTGGCGCACGCCGCGCCGTACTGGGCCGTCGGGCGGCCCGCCGCCTGACACCGCCGCCGATCCGCTGCGCGTGGCGACGCGTCGGCGGCCGACCGGCTGAACCTCCGCCGGAATCCGGCCGTCCTGCGCCCGCCGGGGCCATGCCGAGCCGAAGCTTTGGCCAGCCCAGGCCGAACCCCAGCGAGGAGCGGATCAGCCATGACCACCGATGCCACCCGGCAGAGCCCGGAAAGCCTCAGTACGTCCGCCGCGAGGAATCTCGCCACCACCACCAAGACCGTGCCGCAGATGCTCGGGATCACCCCGCGCTACCTGCTGCGGGTGCTGCCCTGGGTGGAGTTGGAGGCCGGCGTCTACCGGGTCAACCGCCGTCGGGGATTCATCCTCGGCGACGGACTGATCAGCACCGACGTCGGCGTCGACGGCCTGGCCCGGGTGATCGCCGAGGACCTGCGCGAGATCGGGTTCCTCAGCCAGCTCGACAGCGCCCTGCTCGACGCGCTGGCGCAGGGCTTCGTGCAGCGGGAGGTGGCTCCCGGCGAGCTGATCGTGGACACCGGCGCCCCCGCCGGACAGCTGTACGTCCTGGTCGCCGGGCGTGCCGAGAAGCGTGCCGCCGGCGAGTTCGGCCAGGACGCCCTGGTGGCCGTCCTCGGCGAGGGCGACTTCTTCGACGCCCACGCGTGGGCGACCGGCGAGCCGATGCCCTACCGGGTCAAGGCCGTCAGCGACTGTACCGTGCTGACCGCCGACCGCCGGATGCTCCTCGAACTCGCCGACCGCGAACCCGCGTTGCGCGCCCAGCTGGAGATCCTCGGCACCGAGGGGCCGGCCGGGGCCGACCGCGAACGGCCGATCGACCTCAGCTCCGGCCACACCGGGGAGCCCTACCTGCCGCAGACCTTCGTGGACTACGAGGACTTCCCCCGCGAGTACGAACTCGCCGTCGCCCAGACCGTCCTGAAGGTGCACACCCGCGTCTCGGACATCTTCAACTCCACCATCGACCAGGTGCAGGCCCAGCTGCGGCTGACCGCCGAGGCGCTGCGCGAACGCCAGGAGTGGGAGATGATCAACCACCCCGAGTTCGGCCTGCTCAACAACATCGCGCCCACCCAGCGCGTGCGCACCCGCAAGGGCGCGCCCACCCCGGACGACCTCGACGAGCTGCTCGCCAGGGTGTGGAAGCAGCCCGCGTTCTTCCTCGCCCATCCCCGGGCCATCGCCGCCTTCGGCCGCGAGTGCACCCGGCGCGGGGTGCCCCCGCAGATCGTCGAGCTGTTCGGCAGCCCGTTCCTGACCTGGCGGGGAGTGCCGCTGCTGCCCTCCGACAAGCTCGACCTCAAGGGTTCGGCGAACTCGGCGCCCGGCACCACGAACATCCTGCTGATGCGCGTCGGCGAGGACCGGCAGGGCGTGGTCGGCCTGCGGCCGGCGAAGGTGCCGGACGAGGCCGAGCCCGGCCTCTCGGTGCGCGCGATGGGGGTCGACCTGAAAGCCATCACCTCGTACCTGATGACCACGTACTTCTCCACGGCGGCGCTGGTGGACGACGCGATCGGTGTGCTCCAGGACGTCGAGGTGTCGACCTACCATGACTACTCCTGACGGGCGCCGGGGCGGTCCGACCGGCCTTCCGGCGGCGGACCCGTTCCCGGCCGGGGCCTTCCCGCTCCCCTCCGCGCTCTCGCACGCCGTGACCGGCACCCGGTACTGGCTGCCCCCGCAGCCCGCGCCGACCACCCCGCCGGCCCCCGCACCGCTCCCCGCCGGCTTCGACGTCGAAGCGGTGCGGCGGGACTTTCCGCAGCTGCACCGGGAGGTGAACGGCCGTCCGCTGGTCTGGCTGGACAACGGGGCGACCACGCTGAAACCCCGTCAGGTCACCGAGGCCGTCGGCGAGCACTACGCGCGGGACGCCTCCAACGTGCACCGGGGCGCGCACACCCTCGCCAAGCAGGCCACCCAGGTCTACGAGGAGGGCCGCGAGGAGGCCGCGAGACTGCTCGGCGCCCGGGACACCGCCGAGGTCGTCTTCGTCCGGGGCACCACCGAGGCCGTCAACCTGGTCGCCCAGAGCTGGGGCCGGGCCCACCTGGGCGTGGGCGACGAGATCCTCGTGTCGGTCGCCGAACACCACTCCAACCTGGTCCCCTGGCAGCTGATCGCGGCGGAGCGCCGCGCCAGGGTGGTGCCGATCCCGCTCCTGCCCGACGGGCGACTCGACCAGGACGCCTACCGCGACCTGTTGAACAACCGGACCAGACTGGTGGCGCTCACCCACGCCTCCAATACCCTGGGCACCGTCCCGCCGGTGGCGGAGATGACCGCACTCGCCCACCGCTGGGGCGCCAGGGTGCTGGTCGACGGCGCCCAGGCGGTGTGCCACTTCCCGGTGGACGTCGCCGAGTTGGACGCGGACTTCTACGCCTTCTCCGGGCACAAGGTGTTCGCGCCCACCGGGATCGGCGTGCTGTACGGCAAGCGGGAGGTGCTGGAGGCCATGCCGCCGTGGCAGGGCGGCGGCAACATGATCGACACGGTGGGTTTCGGCGGGACGTCCTACGCGCCGCTGCCGCACCGGCTGGAGGCGGGCACCGGCCACATCGCCGGCGTGGCCGGCCTGCGGGCGGCCCTGCGGTACCTCGCGGGCCTGGACCGCACGGCCGCCACCCGGTACGAGGAGCAGCTCACCGCCTACGCGACGCGCGCCCTGTCCACCGTGCCCGGGATCCGGCTGCTGGGCACCGCACCGGGAAAGATCGGCGTGCTGACCTTCCTGCTGGCCGGCGCCGACCCCGTGGACCTCGCCGACCTGCTCGACGGCCGGGGCATCGCCGTCCGCGCCGGGCACCACTGCGCGCAGCCGGCGCTGGCCGCGTACGGGGTCACCGGTGCGGTCCGCGCGTCGCTCGCGGTCTACAACACGGCGCGGGAGGTCGACGCCCTGGTGGGCGCGCTCCACGAGGCGGCCGGCGCCTGACGGCGTGTCCGGTCGCGCGCGGGCGGGGCGGGATCATCCGGTGCTCCCGGCCCGCCAGGCCGCCGCGCACAGGGCGGTGAGCAGTTCCTCCCGGTAGTGGGCGGCGGCCAGCCAGGCGGTGGCGAAGGCGAGGTGGTCGGTGGTGCGCAGCCGGCCGAACGCGTCGCGCTCCTGGTCGGCCGCGGCGGCGTGCAGCGCGGCGAGCAGGTCGGCGGCGGTGCCGAGGCCCGCGGCGCGCAGCCGGCGGGCCTCGGGGAGGTTCCCGGTCAGGGCGCGGCGGCCGCCGGTGACGGCCTGTTCGAGGTGCCGGGTCAGCAGGTGCAGCGGCGGCTGCGGGGCGTGGACGGGGACCGGGGGCGGCGGGCCCGGGCGGTCCGGCGGCAGATCCGCGCGTTGCAGGCGTTCCAGGCCGAGGCTGACGCGGTGCCGGTGGTCGTCCGGCAGGGTGAGGCCGGGCTGGTCGGGGACGGTGCCGACGGCCAGCAGGCGCAGCCGGGGGTGGGCGGCGCGCTCCAGCCGGCCGACCACCCGCAGCGGCAGGCCGGGCGCCGAGGCCAGCGCCGCGAGGTTGGCGGCGAACGCGAGCCGCGGATGGTCCTGGGCGGGCAGCAGGGCGAGCGTCGATCCCCCGCAGTCGGCGAGGAGTTGGGGAGCCGCGAGGCCGGGGACGGGGCCCGGGCCGAGCAGCGTCACGTCCAGGAACAGCAGGTCCGACCCGGCGGGGCGGAGCTCGGGCGGGGTGCGGTCGGCGGCGAGGGCGCGGGCCAGCTGGGCGGGCAGCGGCTCCTCCCAGAGCCGGGCCGCCGGCGGCCGGTGCCAGTCGGTGCCGTCGGCGCGCACCGCCCGGACCTTCGCGCCCGCGCCGAGCCGCCCGGAGTCGCTGCGGGTCGCGCCCTGCACGACCAGGCCGGCCCGGGCGAGGTCGTGGTGCGACAGCGTCGCGTCGCCGAGCCGTACCGGGCGGCCGGCGGCGGCCCTGGCGAGCGGCGCGGCCTCGGTCGGGTCGGCGTGCGGGGTGACGTCGGAGACGGTGGACAGCCGGCCGTCGGCGTCCACCACCCACACCGTCACGCCCGCGTGGGTGGCGGACACCACGGGCTCGGCGAACAGCCCGTACAGGCGCAGCGAGCCGGCCTCCCGGTAGCTGTGGCGCGGGGTGCCGCGCAGCTCCCGGGGGCCCGACAGCGTGGTGGCGTGCAGGAGTTCGCGGTGGGCGGCGGCCAGGTCGGCGAGCCGGTGGTCGGGTTCGGCGGAGCGGGCGGCGCGCAGCCGGGTGACCACGGTGGCGGCCAGCGCGGCCGGGCGGTGCAGGCCGAGCAGCCGGGCCTGGTGGGCGGTCCGCAGCAGTTCGGCCTGGAGCACGCTGCCGGCACCGCTGACGCCTGCGGCGAGGGCGTCGGCGGCGACCCGGCGCAGGCGGGCGACGGCCTCGGCCTCGGCGGGGGTGAGCGGCTGCGCCGCGGGGGGCTCGGGCTGCTCCGGTGCGGGCGGGTCGTCGGCGTCAACGGCTTCGGCGGCTTCAGCTGCGGCTTCGGCGGGTGCGGTGGCTTCGGCTGCTGCTTCGGCTTCGGCTTCGGCGGGTGCGGCCAGCGGGGCGGCCGTGACGGCGGCGGCGCGGTGCAGGCAGCTGGGGGCCAGCAGGCAGCCGCAGCGGACGTCGGCGGCGGTGCGGACGGTGCCGGCGGGGGCGTGCAGGGTGAGCACGGTCTCCTCGTCGACCCGGACGTTCCAGTCGTCGCCGGTTCGCTCGACCGGGCGGTCGGCGAACTTGGCGGCGGCGCCGTCCAGCCGCTTCTGGAGGCGCGGCGACAGGGCCGCCACCACCTCGGCGACCACCTCGGCCGCCACGGCGGGCAGTCGGGTCCCGGTCATCGGATCTTCTCCCCCACCCAGCGGGCCAGTTCCAGCGGGCTGAGCGCCGCGACCGGCATGCCCGCCGCCACGAGCTGCTCGGCGACGGCCTTCGAGTACCGGGCCTTTCCGGTGTCGTCCAGTGCGGCGCAGCCCAGCAGGTGGCAGCCCGCGCCGGCCAGCGCGCGGGTCTCGCCCAGCAGCCCGCCCAGCGGGTAGCCCTCCTCGAAGTCGCTGACCACCGCGATCAGCGTCCGGGACGGCACGGTGACCAGCTCGCGGGCGTACCGCAGGCCCGCCGCGATGTGCGTGCCGCCGCCGACCCGGACCTCCAGCAGCAGGCCCAGCGGGTCGTCGACGCGTCCGCTCAGGTCGACCACCTCGGTCGAGAAGGCCACGAAGTGCGCGGTCAGGGAGGGCGTCCCCGCCAGGATCGACGCCGTCAGCGCGGCCCACACGGTGGACGCCTCCATCGATCCCGAGACGTCCACCAGCAGGATCACCCGCCAGTCGTTGGCCCGGGCCGCCCTGGTCCGGAACACCGGCCGCTCCGGGACGATCAGCGTGCCGCCGCCCTCGGCCGGGCGGGCGGTGGCGAGGTTCGCCCGGATGGTGCGGTCGAGGTCGAGCCGGCCGCCGGGGCGGCGGCTCGGGCGGGGCAGCGTGAGGCCGGTCAGCGCCGGGCGCAGCGTGTCGGCGAGTTCGCGCGCCAGCTCGTCCACCAGCCGCCGCACCAGCGGGCGCAGGGCGGCGAGCCGCGCCTCGGGCAGGCCGCCCGCGTGCTGGAGGACGGTGCGCAGCAGCTCGACGGAGGGGCGGACGGCCTCCGGGGCGAGCGCCTCCAGCACGTCGGTGCGGCCGTGTTCGGCCGCCGCCGCGAGCACCTCCTCGCGGATGCCGGGCCCGAACAGCGACGCCAGTTCCTCCGACCACTCCCGCACGCCCGGGTACGGGGCCTCGCGTCCGCCGCGCCGGTCGCCGGTGGCGGCGGGGCCGGAGCCCTCGCCGCGGCCGGTGCCGTACAGCTCGTCGAGTGCGGCGGCCAGGCGCGCGGAGCGGCCGGTGAGGGCCGCCCGGCCGGTGCCGTGGCGGCCGAGGACCAGCCGCCAGCGGTCGGCGGGCGGGAGTGCGGTGGGGCGGGTGCGCAGCTGCGGCGCCCCGGGGGCCTCCGGCATGTCGGTCGGCTTCGGCAACAGGCCTTGCTCCTCCAGGAGTTGACGTACCATCAGGTCGGCGGCGGCCCAGCTCGCGAGGATGGCCGGGGCGAGGTCGGCGGGCAGGGTGTCGACCTGGGTGCCGAGGCGTTCCTCGACGACGGCGAGCAGGCGGTCGCGGGCGGCCGGGCTGAGGGTGTCGAAGCCGCCGCGCAGGGCGGGCAGCCGGTCGAGGAAGGCGTCGTCGGGGAGTTCGGTGACGCGTGCCAGCAGCGGTTCGAGCGCGGCCGGGGCGGCGGCGAGCAGGCCTTCGGCGGCGGTCAGCAGGCCGGCCAGGGCGCGGCCGAGCGCGGACCGGCCGGCCGGGGCGCCGGCGGCGTCCACCCAGGAGGCGACCCGGTCGCCGAACTCGGCGGGCGGCTGGTGGCCGAGCAGCACCCTGGTCGCGCCGGCCGCGCCGCGGATCAGCGGCGAGCCGTCCTCGGCGAGGCGCCGCAGGGTGTGGCCGAGCCGGAGGCCGCCGTCCGGGTCGGCCCGGCGGGCGAACTCCACCAGCGCACGCGCGTCGGCGTCCTCGTCGGAGCCGGCCAGGCCCTCCAGCCCTCGGACGGCGGCCGCGGTGAGCCGCTCGGCGGCGGTGGCGGCCCGGGGCAGCAGCGGGGCGGCCTCCTCCGGGCCGGCGAAGTGTCCGGCGGTGAACCGGTCGAGCACGGCGAGTGCGTCCAGGAGCTCCGGGAGGGACGCCAACTCCGGTGCCTCGTCGGCGAGTTGGTCGATGCGGGCGGCGGTCGGGGCGGGCAGGGCGCAGCCGGCGGCGGCGGCCAGACCGTCGATGATCTGCCGGGCCGTCGAGCCGCCGGCCTCGCGCTCGCGCCGCGACCGCTCGCGCAGGGTGCCCTCGGCGGCCTGCGCGGGCGTCACCCCGCGCATCCCCGCGACGGTCAGCATGGCGGCGACGGCGGGCGTCCACCGCACGCGCCAGCGCGAGCCGACGGCGTCGGTGCCGCCCGCGCCGGTGACGGCGAGCGACTCGCCGTACGGCACGCCGCACACCTCCAGCCGGCACAGCAGCAGCTCCCGGCGGGCGTCCAGCGGCGAGCGGTGCGGGTCGAGCCGGAGGTCGCGCGGGCCGGGTTCGGCCGCTTCGGCCGGGCCGGGCAGGCCGAGGTCGTCGAGCAGCGCCTCGACGGCCGGCCCGAGACCGGTGCGCGGCGCGGCCGGGGTCGGACGGCCGATCCGTGCCCCGACCATCACCTCCTCCAGCGCCCGGGCCACCGCCCGCCCCCGCCCCAGCGGCTCCCCCTGGGCCAGCACGCTCTGCACCGCCTCCACCAACTCCCCCCGCCCGGCCCCCGGCAGCCCCCGCAACCGCGCCAGGTCCCCGGCCACCCGCACCACCTCCCGCGCATCCCCCGGCCCCGCCGGATGCCCCTGCCGCCGCAACGCCTCGCACACCCGCACGGCCGTCCTCACCAGCACCTCCCCCAGACCTTCCGGATCCCCACCGGCCGCCAGCACGGCATGCTGCCACTCGGGGTCGCGAATACCGGCGGGGTAGCCGGACCGGGCATCGAGCAGGGCATAGGTGTACGGCACGAGCGACACGACGAACGCCCCGGCCGGCGAGTCGGGCCGGGCGGCGGACGGAAGCCCAACGGCTGGCGCGGGCACGGCAGTTGCCGCAGGCGCAGCCGTCGTCACCGGCTCGCCAACTGGCGGGAGCCCGACAGCCCGTGAAGGCACGGCAGGCGAGGCGACCGACGGCGACGGATGGGCGGCCGAAGGGTCGACGACCGAGGACGGCGCGTTGCCCTCAGGCGCAGCTGCCGCCACAGGCACGGCGGCGGACGGAATCCCAACGGCTGGCGCGGGTACAGCCGTTGCCGCAGGCTCGGTGACCGCCGAACGGCCGACACCGGAGGGCGGGGCGGCGACCTCGGGCGCAGCCGCAGACATGGGATCGGCGGCAGGCGGGATCCCAACAGCCCGCGAAGGCGCGGCAGTTGCCGTAGGCGGGGCAACCGACGACGGCTCGGCCCCTGTTGCAGGGATGGCAGCGGTCGGCGACACGGCAGCCGTCGAGGGCGGCGCAGTCACGGGGGGCGTGCTGACAGCCGAAGTGTCAACGGCCTGCGGCTGAAAGGAGTTTGCCGCCCGCAAAGCGGCGGCCGAGCGGTCAACGACCGCGGACGGCACGGCAGTTGCCGTGGGCGCGGGGGTGGCGTCGAGGAGGGCCGGGGCGTGGTAGGCGCCGATGACGGCGGTGACGCGGTGGCCGGCTGCTGTGGCGGTGCGGATGTGGGTGCGCATCCAGGCCTCGCGTTGGAGGTCGTGGGGCGCGACGGTCGGGGTGTCGTGGCGGAGGGCCCAGCCGACGAGGAGGGCGGCGCGGCGGATCTCCTCCGGGGTGGATCCGGGGGCGGGGGCTTCGACCAGGCGGTCCCAGAGGTCCTCGTCGGGGCGGCCGGTCAGGCGGCGGCGGAGGGCGTCGGCGAGGCCGCGCGGGCCGGGGCCGTCGTCGCAGGTCGCGGGGGTGCGGTGGGCGAGCGGCAGGTCGCAGGCGACGGCGGGCACCCCGTTGTCCGCGGCCCAGCGCAGCGCGACGAGTTCCGGGGAGAAGTCGGCGAACGGGTAGAACGCCGGGCCGGAGTCCTCGTCGGCGGCCGCGCTCGCGGCGGCGAGGGCCACCGGCGCCTCGGTGCGCCGGTCGGCGAGGAGGCCGAGCCAGGGCTGGAACTCCTCGGGCAGTTCGACGAGCAGCGCGTCCGGCCGCGCCACGTCGAGCAGCGCGGGCAGCGCGGCCGCGAGCGACGGCGCGTGGTGGCGCACCCCGATCAGGAACGGCCCGGGGCCGTCCACCCCGGAGCCGGCCAGCCCGGCCAGCGCGCCCGCCGGAGCGGCTCCCCATTCGTCGTCACCGGGCCGGTGCGCCGTGGCAGCGATGGTCACCGGTGTCAGCTCCCCAGGGCCGGGCGGAGGTCCCAGAGGGTGCGCCAGGTGGTGGAGCCCTGTTCGGCGCGGCGGCGGACGGTGGCGTCCCAGTAGCCGAGCAGGCGGGCGGTGTCGGCGGGGTCGTCCTTGCGGACGGCGCCGAGGAGTTGGCCGGGGAGGTGGCGGAGGGTGTCGCCGGCGTCGAGGTAGGCGGCGGTGACGCCGAGCGAGGTGGCGACGGAGACGGCTTCGGCGGTGCTCATGACGGTGGAGGGGCGTTCGACGTCCCAGCCTTCGACGGAGCGGCCGGTGCGCAGGTCGCGGAAGGCGGTGACGAGCGCTTCGAGGACGGTGTCGTCGACGGCGTAGGGCGCGCCGGCGCGGGCGACGGCGGCGGTGGACTGGCGGCGGACCAGGTCGATCTCGGCGTGCAGGTCGCCGATCGGGCCGACCGTCTCGAAGTTGAAGCGGCGCTTCAGCGCGGCGGACATCTCGGAGACGCCCTTGTCGCGCAGGTTGGCGGTGGCGATCAGGGTGAAGCCGGGTGCGGCGTGCAGCTGGGCGTCGTCGGTGCCGGCGAGTTCGGGGACGGCGATGCGGCGTTCGGAGAGCAGCGAGACCAGGGCGTCCTGGACCTCGGGCAGGCAGCGGGTGATCTCCTCGACACGGGCGACGGCGCCGGTGGTCATGGCGGTGAGGACGGGCGAGGGCACGAGCGCTTCGCGGCTGGGGCCCTTGGCGAGCAGCAGGGCGTAGTTCCAGCCGTACTTGAGCTGGTCCTCGGTGGTGCCGGCGGTGCCCTGGACGGTGAGGGCGCTGCTGCCGCAGACGGCGGCGGCGAGCAGTTCGGAGAGCATCGACTTGGCGGTGCCGGGTTCGCCGACCAGCAGCAGGCCGCGTTCGCCCGCCAGGGTGACCACGCAGCGTTCGACGAGGGCGCGGTCGCCGACGAACTTCGGTTCGATCGCGAGGCTGCGGCGGCCGTACTTGAGCTTCTCGCCGCCGCTGCCGAGCACGAAGGTGACCACGGCGCGCGGGGTGAGCCGCCAGCCGGGCGGGCGGGGGCCGCTGTCGTGGGCGGCGAGGAAGGCGAGTTCGGCGGCGTGCTTGTCCTCGGGCAGGACGAGCTGCCGGTCGGGCGCGGTGCTCATGGCGGGTTCCTCGGACGTCCGGGTGCTGGTCTGGGTGCTCGGCTGCGCGCTCTTCGGCGCGCCGATCGGCGTGCTCATCGGCGGCCTCGCCGACGGGCGGGCGTGGTGAGCTGTTCGTAGCCGGGCCGGTCGCCGGCGGTGTGGCGCTGCCAGGCGAGGGCGAACAGGTCGGGCGCCGGCAGGTGCGGCAGGATCGGCCGGTCGGCCGGGAGCTCGTACAGGCCGGCCTTCCAGACCTCGACGGGCAGGCCGGGCGATTTGGCTTCCTGCCAGCCGCCGGGCAGGAACAGGCTGCGGCCGGCCCGCGACCGCTTGGCCTCCAACACCAGGTCGGTGGCGGCGAGTTCGGCCCGGGCGCGCTTGAGGCGGGCGGGTTTCCAGCCGGTCCGCAGGGCGGTCCTGCGGTCGGTGGGGTCGGGCAGGGCGAGCAGTTGCAGGTAGAGGGCGGCGGCGTCCTCGCCGAGGCCGAGGGTCCGGGCGGCCTCGGCGACCAGGGCGGGGGCGCTGCGGAGCGGGTCCTGCGGCCGGCCGGCGGGTTCGTCGGCGGCGCTGCCGTGCTGGACGAGCCGGGTCAGGTCGTCGCCGAGCAGGGCGCGCAGCGCGGTGAGCGTGCGGTGGACGCTGGGCGCGTCGACCAGGTCGGCGAGCAGGTCGAACAGCGGGTCGTCGGCGCCGGTGAGCGCGGCGGGCCGCAGGTACGCGGTTTCGCCGTGGCGGCCGGAGGTGAGCCGGATCGCCTCGCCGCAGGCCACCGATTCGCTTGCCGCGCCGTCGAGTTCGGGCAGGCCGAAGCGGCTGCGCAGCACGGCGGGGAGGTGCTGCCCGCGGACGGTGGAGTACCGGTCGAGGGCGAGCAGCAGGCCGGGGTCGGCGAGGCGGGCGCGGATCGCGGCCAGCGCTTCGGGCAGCGCGGGGCGCAGTGCGTCGCCGTAGGGCAGGTGGTGGGCGAGCCAGCGCAGGGCGTCGACCGCGTCGGCGAGGTGGGCGTCGGGGAGGGCGGCGGGGTCGTCGGCGACCAGGTCGGGGCCGTACGCGGTGAGGCGGACGCGCTGGGTGGTGGTGCGGGCGATCCAGGCGGTGGCCGCCGGGTTGAGCACGGCCTCGACGGCGAGGATGCTGGCGCCGGTGACGGCGGTCTGCTCCTCGTCGGGGAGGGTCCGCAGCCGGCCCCGGCGTTCGAGCCAGCGGTCGGCGGCGGCCTCGGTGGCCAGTCCGGTGGTCCACAGCTGCGCGGGGTCGACGGGGAGCAGGGCGGCCAGGGTGGCGTCCCAGTCGGCGCGCCGGACGGCGGCGCGCAGCCAGCGGGCGGCGGCGTCGACCTGGGTGGACCTGAGCGCGTACCGGTCGAGCTGTTCGGGGGTCGGGAAGTCGCTCGACCAGGAGAACAGTTCGGCGGGCGAGTCGACGAGCAGGGTGGCGCGGGCCCGGCCGATGCCGGTGGCGGCGTCGAACGCGGCGACCTGTTCGGGCCGCCAGGTGACCGGGCCGTGCCGGTCGAGGCCCTCGGCGAAGCGGGCGACCCAGTCGGCCGTCAGGTCGTCGTGGATGCGGCGTTCCTCGGTGACGGTGAAGTCGGCGACGGCGCCGAACGTGCCGGACGGGTCGTGTTCGATCGCCTCCCAGTGCAGCTGCGCCCCGTAGCCGCGGCAGGCGAGCACGACCACGGTGCGGTCGCCGTCGCGCAGGACCTGGCCGAGGCGGGAGACGAGGGCGCTCTGGCGGTCCTGGCTGCCGGCGTCCTCGGCGAGGGTGACCTGGCGCAGGGTGCCGGCGCGGTCGGCGAGCGGGCCGCGGGTCAGTTCGTCGAGCAGCAGCAGGAGGGCGGAGCGGGCGGTTTCCCCGGTGGCGGGGTTGAGGGCGGCCAGCGCCAGAGGGGCGGTGCGGCCGAGCAGGTGGAGCCAGCCGTGGTAGCCCTCGCCGTAGGCGCTGCTCTTCGGCAGGGGGAGGCGGGCGGGGTCGATCGTCCAGCCGGTGGGCCGCGGCTGCGGCGGTGCGGCGGTCAGCAGGTCGGAGACGGTCCGCAGGCAGGCGAGCACCTGCGACTGGCCGCGGTTGCGGTCCCACGTCCGGCCGAAGCCGTCCAGGTGGCCGAAGACGCCCCGGACCGCTTCGAACAGCACGCCGTCCAGGCCGTGTTCGGGCCAGGCGGGGACGAACGGCTCCTCGGGCTCGGGCTGTTCGGAGGGCAGTGGCGCGAAGCGGGCGGCGAGCGTCGCGGTGTAGGTGGCGATCCGGGCGAGGCCGGCGACGCCGGCCCGCAGCAGCGGGTCGGTGACGGCGGGCAGCACCTCGGCGGCGGCGGCGAGCGGGACGGCGCCGCGGGCCGCGCTGCCCGCGATCTGCCGGACGGTGCCCTGGATCAGCACCCGCTCGGGCTTGGCCGGCGGTGCGGCGTCCTCGGCGTCCACCGGCCAGGCGGCGTCGAGGAGTCGGGCGGCCTGCTCGTCGGTCACGGCGCGCAGCGCCGCGGAGCCGGCCGCGTCGCGGGGGCGCAGCGCGTGCCAGTGGTCGAGGGGCGGGACGAGGGCGGTTCCGGCGGCGTCCAGCTGGCCGCTGTGGCAGGTGGTGAGGGCGGCGAGCTGGTCGCCGGGGCCGGTGGTGCCGTCGGCGGGGCCGAGCACGATGCCGCGGTCGGAGGCGGTCAGGCTCACGGCGGCGCCGCCGGGCAGGTCGAGCCGGCCGGCGGGGTGGCGGTCGTCGCGCGGGCCGGTGGCGGCCAGGGTGACCCGGCGGCCGTCGACGCCGTGGTAGGTGGCGCGGTCGGTGCCGGTGCGCACCCAGCCGCCGAGCAGGGCGCCGTCGGTGCCGAGCGGGGTGGCCTCCAGGCCGGGCTGGAGCGGGAGCAGCCGGGACTGCAGCGGCTGGAGGGTGCCGGTGGCGTCGGGGTCGGCGCCGAACAGCAACGGTGCGGCGGCCCGGCCCAGCGCGCCGGTCTGCGGGTCGTACTCGACCAGGGCGCCGCGCCGGTACGTCCAGTGGCCGGTGCCGTCGCTCATGACGGGGCGTTCGGCGGGCAGCACGGTGTCGCCGGCGTGCAGGACGCGGCCGCCGGTGGCGCGGCCGCCGCCGGGCAGCGGCAGGGACGCCCAGGAGAGGTTGTGGGGGCCGTAGTAGCCGATGTCGAGGGGTTCGCCGCCGGGGACGAAGACCTGGTCGGGGCGGCCGGACCAGTAGGCGCGCGGGCCGTCGGACTCCCGCCAGGCGACCAGCAGTTCGCCGTCGACGTAGCGCAGCCTGGGGCTGTACCAGCGGGGCAGGTCGGCGGGGCAGCGCAGTTCGTGTTCCAGCAGGATGCCGTCGGGGCCGACCACGACGGCCCGGTTGCGGCGGGCCAGGATCAGGGCGGGCCAGGCGTCCTCGATCTGCAGGCCGCTGCGGTTGGTCCGGCCGGGGACGCGGCCGGGGTCGGCGTCGTCGTCGGACAGGCGGTGCAGGGCCTCTTCCAGGGCGGGCCAGCCGAGTTCGTCGAGGATGCCGGCCCGCAGGGTGTGTCCGAGCAGGGCGGCGGTGTCGAGTCCGGCGATGCGGGCGGCGGCGGCCGGGTTGGTCTCGATGAGGGCGGGGCGGACGGCGCCGAGCTCGGTCAGCAGGCGGTGGGCGCCGGACAGGCCGGTCGCGGCGCGCACCTCGTCGGCGCGCAGCTCGGCCCATTCGACGAACAGGGCCTGAAGGACCGGGAATTCGGCCATGCGCAGGCCGTCCGGGCCGGTCTCCCGCAGGCGCCGGGCGGCGGGGAGGGCGTCGCGCAACGCGGTGCGGAAGCGCGGGTCGGCGGCGACGGCCGCGAGGTCGCGGCGGCCGGGGCCGCCGTGCTCCAGCCAGTTGTCCAGGTCGATGGCGGGCGGCTCGGCCGGGTCGGCGACCGGCACCTGCTCGGCGAGCAGCAGGTCGAGCAGGTTGAGCGCCGTGGGGTGGCTCGGCGCGAGCTCGACCGGGACGGCCTCGGTGCGCAGCCGCTCGGCCATCCGGGCGGCGAGGTCGAGGGTGGCGGCGCAGGCGGGGCGGGAGCGCCAGCCGCGGTCGAGGTGGGCGTTCCAGCGCTGGAGCCAGCGGGCGGCGGGCTCCTGGCCGACGGCCTGCGGGTCAGTGAGCAGCCGGTCGGCGCCGGTGTCGTGGAGCAGCGCCAGCCAGTCGCTGTCGGTGGCGGCGTCGTCCTTGGCACCGGTGGGGGTCGGCAGGATCTCCAGCAGCCGGGCGCGGACGCTCGCGTCCCGGCCGGCCAGGTCGACCAGGGCGGCGCGCCAGGCCGTCCACACGGCGGCGGGGGTGCGGCCGACGGCGGGCGAGGTGAGCAGTTCGCCGATCAGCAGCTGTTCCTGCTCCCGCCGTTCCAGGCCGGCGGCCCGGATCAGCTGCCGGGCGTCCTCGGCGATGCCCGCGTAGGGGGGCATGCCGGCGGCGGAGCGCTCCGCGCACAGCTGCCGGAAGCGCTGCCACGCGGCGTGCGCGTCGAGCCGCCCGGCGAGGGCCTTCACGTACTGGCGCAGGGCCTTGACGGTGAGTGCGCCGCCGAGCGCGAACTCCAGGAAGACGGCGCGCAGCCGTTCCTCGTCGACGGGCAGGCTGTGGGTGCGTTCGGCTTCGCGGGCCTTGCCGAAGTAGGTCGCGGCGTAGGTCTGGTTGCCCTGTTCGAGGAAGATCCGGCCGACCTGTTCGCAGTAGGTGGGCAGGAAGTGCGGGACGGCGCGGCCGAGGCGGGCGGCGAGCTCGTCGAAGCCGTCCTTGGCGTGGCCGGGCTTGGACTTGACGAGGCGGGCGAGGTGCTCCATCTCCTTGACCACGGCGAGCGCGTGGTGGCCGTTGGCGGGGTCGTTGACCAGCGCCCAGGCGGGGAAGCCGAGGGCCTCCTGGCGGACCTGGCCGACCTCGGCGGGCTCGGCGGCGGGGGCGAGGCCGAGGAAGTCGACGGCGAGGTCCTCGGCCTCGCCGAGCGCGGCGGGCACCAGGCGGACGACGGTGCGGCCGTCCAGTGCCGGGTGCCGGTAGCTGCGGGCGGTGAGCGTGTCGGTGGTGCTGTCGACGCCCTCGACGGCGGCGATCGTGCCGACGGGCAGGACGGCGCCCGCGTCGAGCAGGTGGTCGTGGTGCTGCTGCGTCATGCCGACGCCTCCTCTTCGAGCGTGCGGCCCGCGTACAGCGCGGCGGCCATCCTCATGCCTTCGGACCAGGCGACCGGGCCGACCTCGCCGAGCGGCACCGGCCGCCCGTCGGCGGCGGCCCAGCCCAACGGGCCGGTCTCGCACTGGTCGTACTCGTAGTAGTCGCCGACCCAGACCCGGGCCTCCAGCGCGCGGCCGCCGTCGACCAGCGGCGCGACCGCGTACCCGCCGCGGACCCGGTGGCCCGCGCGGGCGCAGCGGCCGACCAGTTCGCGCAGCTCCTTGTAGCGGCCGCCGGCGTAGGTGTCGACCCGGGTGGCGGCGGGGTCGAGGTCGGCGGGGCGGTGCCAGACCTCGCGGTGCAGCTGCTGGAGCTGCTGGGCGACGTCGAGTTCGACGGCGAACTCCCGCAGTTCGTCGAGGTCTTCGAGCAGCACGGGGTGCGGTATGCGGATCTCGGCGTCGGTCAGGCGGACGGTGTCGCCGTCCAGGTCGACCACGCCGAGGCCGCGCCCGGGGGCGGCGTCGCGCAGGAATCCGGCGACGGAGCCGTCGGCGCCCGTCACCACCAGGTCGCGCAGCACCGAGCGCCAGGCCTCGTCGGCCCACACCTCGACGATCACGGCCGCCGGGACGGGCAGCGAACGCACCATCCAGCGCTCGACGGTGGCCAGGCACTGCCGCTCGTGCGCGGCCAGCCACTCGGCGAGGCGGCGCAGCCCGACCACGGCCGGGTCGTCCTTGAGCTTCGGGGGCACCGTCTTCAACCGGCGGCCGGCGGCGTTGCGGCACGCGACCGACCCGTCCGGCTCCAGGGTGACCTGGTAGTCACCCGCTGTCAGCCATGCCACGTTCGATGCCCTCCCAGCTGCTGTTTCCGAGCTGGGAGGAACGTAGCCCGTGCCACCGACAGGTGATCGTCCGGGGTCGTGGAGGCGCTCCCCGCCGCACCCGGGGAGCGCCTCGACGCCGCGTCAGGGCTTGGCGGAGACCGGGCGGACGTAGGTGACGGGGTGGGTGGCGCCGCTCTGGTCGGCCGGGTTGGCGCCGGTCCACTGGACGGTCAGCTGCGAGGTGTCGTCCGGCGGGGTCAGCACGATCCGGTCGACCTTGAACTCGCCGTCGCTGTCGCCCGGCAGGTAGTCGACGACGACGTACGCCGTGCCGCCCGGCTGCAGGGTGACCAGTTCCGGCTGCGCGGCCTGGAAGCGCGCCAGGCTCCAGGTGCCCTTGGGGCCGACCAGGTCCAGGCCCGGGTAGCCCTTCATGGTGCAGGTCGACTTCGAACGGTTGGTCAGCTCGATCTGCTGCGCGCCCTGCTCGTCCGGCGTCTGCGCCCCGCTGCCCGGCCCGATCGACGCCTTCAGGTCCGCCGCCGCGCACTTGCGGCTGCCGCCGCCGCTGCTCTGGCCCCCCGCCTTGTTCTCGGCCGCGGCACTGGCGGGGGCGCTCGGCTGCCCGGCCGCCGACGAGGACGCCGCCGGCGCGGCCTGCTGCCCCGGGCTCGCCGCGGCGGACGGCGCGACCGGCGCGGTGGCCTTCGCCGCGACGGTCTCGCCCGCGTCGTCGCCGCACGCGCTCAGCGTGAGGCCGAGAACGGCCACCAGGCCGACGGTGACGGGAAGTTGACGGGTACCCATGATGGTTCTCGCTCAAGTTTCTGCGACCCCGCGAACAGGGCCGGTGCGGTTCCTCCGCCCGGAACTCCCCGGGCGCACCGCATCCTCACGGCCCCCGATGGACGTTCGATGCACAGGCCTGCCCCGCGCACGGCCCGGGCCCGGACCGGCGCGGTCGTGGGAAAACCCGGCGACGGCGGCGGCCCGCGCGGGGATACTGGTCGGCCATGGATGAGGTCCAGGTGGTCGTCGCCCATGCCGAGCGGGCGACGTTGCGGGTCGGTGAGGTGTTCCTGAAGGTGGACCCCGACCGGGCGCGGGTGGATGTCGAGGTGGCGGCGATGGCGCGGGCGCCCGTCCCGACGCCCGAGGTGCTGTGGCGCCGGCCGCCGGTGCTGGCGCTGGCCGCGGTGCCGGGGGCGACGCTGGGGCGGCTCGGCGGGCCGGCGGACGGGTCGGCGGGGGCGTGGGCCGCGGCGGGGGCGGCGATCCGGCGGCTGCACGACGCACCGCCGCCGCCCTGGCGGGGCCGGGCCGGGCGGAGCGTCGCCGAGCGGGTGGCGGAGCTCGACAGGGAGTGCGCGGCGCTGGTGGCCGGCGGCCTGCTGCCCGCCGGGCTGGTCGCCCGCAGCCGCCGCGTCGCGGAGGTCGCGTTCCGGCCGTGGGCCCCGGCGTTCACCCACGGCGACCTGCAGATCGCGCACGTCTTCCTCGACGGCGGGGAGGTCACGGGCATCATCGACTGGTCCGAGGCGGGCCGGGGCGACGCCCTGTACGACCTCGCCGTCTTCACGCTCGGCCACCCGGAGCGCCTCGACGACGTCCTGGCCGGCTACGGCGCGGACCTCGACGTCGACCGCGAGGTGATCCGCGCCTGGTGGTCGCTGCGCAGCCTGGTGGCGATCCGCTGGCTGGCCGAGCGCGGCTTCGACCCGTTCGCACCGGGCTGCGAGGTGGACGTGCTCAAGTCCCTGACGTGAGCCCGGCCGGCGCCCGGGCCCGCGACCGACGGGCGGCGCACGTTCCCCGACCCGAGGAGGAGCCGGGCGGGCGGGTGTACTGCGGACGCAGTACACAGCTGTCTGCACAGGGACGACGACGCAGGTGGGGGCGGTGGCGAAGGATGGGTCATGCTGCGGGCGGACCGCGCCGGAACCGGTGCGCGGTGCCGCCCGTGGCGTGTTCCGCGACCGTGCACCGAACCCCGAAGGAGGCCGCTCCCCCGTGGCCACGTTCCTGTACCGCATGGGCCGATGGGCCTTCGACCGGCGCAAGCTGGTGACCCTGCTGTGGGTCGCCGTGCTGGCCGTCGGCGGATTGCTCGCGGCCAAGGCGCCCGCCCCGCCCGCCGACGCCTTCGCGATACCCGGCACGGAGGCGCAGAAGGCCTTCGACCTGATGAACCAGCGCTTCCCCGGCGGCCACGCGGACGGCGCCCAGGCCCGCATCGTGTTCGTCGCGCCGAACGGCCAGAAGATCACCGCGGAGCCGAACCAGCAGGCCGTGCAGAAGACGGTCGGCGAGCTGTCGCACGCCCCCGAGGTGACCGGCGCGGTCGACCCGTTCCAGGCGCGCACCGTCTCCCAGGACGGCACCACCGCGTACGCCACCGTCACCTACTCGGCCAAGGCCGGCGAGCTGTCCGAGGAGGCCACCGCCGCCCTGGAGCAGGCCGCGCAGCACGGCCGGGACGCCGGGCTGAAGGTCGAGATGGGCGGCACCGCGCTGGCCAGCCACGGCGAGCAGGGCGGCAGCAGCGAGGCGATCGGCATGGCGCTGTCCGCCGTCGTCCTGGTGATCACCTTCGGTTCGCTGGTCGCGGCGGGGCTGCCGCTGCTGACGGCCGTGGTCGGCGTCGGCCTCGGCATGGCGCTGATCACCGCGCTCGGCAGCGCGCTGGGCCTGTCGGCCACCACCGGCACGCTGGCGATGATGCTGGGCCTGGCGGTCGGCATCGACTACGCGCTGTTCATCATCTCGCGCTACCGCGCGGAGCTCTCCGAGGGCCGCGCCCCGCGCGAGGCGGCCGGACGGGCCGTCGGCACGGCGGGTTCGGCCGTGGTGTTCGCCGGTCTGACCGTGGTGATCGCGCTGGCCGGCCTGTCCGTGGTGGGCATCCCGATCCTGTCCAAGATGGGCCTGGCCGCCGCCGGCACGGTCGTCGTCGCGGTGCTGGTGGCGCTGACCCTGGTGCCCGCGCTGCTCGGCTTCATCGGCCGCAAGGTGCTGCCCCGCAAGGAGCGCAAGGCCGCGGGCGGCGCCCGCCGGGCCGCCGGGGACAACGGCGGCGCCCGCTGGGCGCGGTTCGTGCTGCGCCGTCCGCTGCTGGTGCTGATCGGCGGCGTGATCGGTCTCGGTGTGATCGCCGCCCCGGCGACGGACCTGCGCCTGGGCCTGCCCGGTGACGAGGCGAAGTCGCCCTCGACCACCGAGCGCCGCGCCTACGACCTGCTGTCCGAGGGCTTCGGCCCGGGCTTCAACGGCCCGCTGACGCTGGTGGTGGACGCCAAGGGCGCGCCCGACCCGAAGGCCGCCGCCGAGCAGGTCGCCAAGTCCGTCACCGGGCTGCCCGGCGTGGTCGCGGTCACCCCGCCGGTGTTCAACCCGGCCGGGGACACCGCCCTGGTCAACGCGATCCCGGCGACCGGCCCGGCCGACGCGAAGACCAAGGACCTGGTGCAGGCGATCCGCGACGACGCGTCCGGCCTGAAGTCCGCCACCGGCGCGAGCGTGCTGGTCACCGGCACCACGGCGATGAACATCGACGTGTCGCAGAAGCTCTCCGACGCGCTGGTGCCGTACCTCGCGATCGTGGTCGGCCTCGCGGTCGTCCTGCTGATGCTGGTGTTCCGCTCGGTGCTGGTGCCGGTGAAGGCCGCGCTCGGCTTCCTGTTCTCGGTGGCCGCCGCGCTGGGCGCCGTCGTCGCGGTGTTCCAGTGGGGCTGGCTGGCCGACCTGATCGGCGTCGACCAGACCGGTCCGGTGATGAGCATGATGCCGATCTTCATGGTCGGCGTGGTGTTCGGCCTGGCCATGGACTACGAGGTGTTCCTGGTCACCCGGATCCGCGAGGACTTCGTGCACGGCAGCAGCCCCTCGGAGGCGATCGTCACCGGGTTCCGGCACAACGCCCGGGTGGTCACCGCCGCCGCGCTGATCATGGTCTCGGTGTTCGCCGGCTTCATCGGGATGAGCGAGCCGATGATCAAGATGATGGGCCTGGGCCTGGCCGCGGCCGTCGCCTTCGACGCCTTCGTGGTGCGGATGGCGCTCGTCCCGGCGGTGCTGGCGCTGCTCGGCCGCCGCGCCTGGTGGCTGCCGAAGAGCCTCGACCGGATCCTCCCGGACGTCGACGTCGAGGGCGCCAAGCTGCAGTCCGCGGACGCCGAGCCGGCCGCGGAGCGCCAGCCCTCGACCGTCTGACCGGCGCCGGACCGCCGTCCGACCGGGTCCGAACCGCCGTCCTCCCCGGGCGGTGGTTCGGACCCGGAACGTTACCGTGGACGAGCGGGGCCGCCCGCCCGGGCGGCCCCGCCGCCGCACCCCCCGCTTCGAAACCCCCGCTTCGAAACCCCCGCGAACTCCGAGAACCAGGGCCCCGTGATGACCGACCTGTGGCAGCGCCTGCGCCGCGACCACCCTCGGCTGCTGGACGCGGCGGGCGGCGTCGCGCTGGTGGCGATCATGGTCCAGGGGGTCTACCAGGACCAGCACCACGCCGCGCCCGGCGTCCTCACCCTGGTGCTCGCCACCGTCTCGACGGCCGCCGTCTTCCTGCACCGCCGCGCCCCGCAGGCGGTGGTGGCCGTGACGCTGGCGTGCACGATCGCGCTCGCCGCGACCGGGCTGCGGCTCACCATCGCACTGTCCGGACCACTGCTGACGGCGCTCTACTGCCTGGCCGTGCGCACCGAGCGCGCCGTCTCGCTGCGCGCCTCGGTCGGCGCGGCCGTGCTGCTCACCGGGGCGGCGCTGGTCTTCGGCCCGGCCGGTCCGATCGGCGAGCGGATCGGCGTCCTCGCCTGGGTGCTGCTGCCCCCGGCGCTCGGCGACTCGGTCCGCAACCGCCGGGCCCAGCTCGCCGCGATCGAGCGGCGCGCGGAGCGGGCGGAGCGCACCCGCGAGGAGGAGGCCCGCCGCCGGGTCGCCGACGAGCGCATCCGGATCGCCCGCGACCTGCACGACGTGGTCGCCCACCACATCGCCCTCGCCAACGCCCAGGCCGGCATCGCCGTCCACCTGATGGACCGGCACCCGGACCGGGCCCGCGAGGTGCTCAGCCACCTCACCGAGGCGACCGGCGCGGCCCTCCAGGAGCTGCGCGCCACCGTCGGCCTGCTGCGGCAGACCGAGGAGCCCGCGCCGCTGGAGCCGGCGCCCGGCCTCGACCGGCTGCCGGACCTGCTCAACGCCTTCGAGCAGGCGGGGCTGCCGGTCCGGCTCACCGTCACCGGCGAGCCGCGCCCGCTGTCGCCCGGCGTCGACCTGACGGCCTTCCGGATCGTCCAGGAGGCGCTGACCAACGTCGCCAAGCACGCCCGCGGCGCGGACGCCGAGGTCGTCCTCGCCTGGACCGGCAGCCGGATCGCGCTGTCCGTCGCCAACGGCCGGACGACCGCGCAGCCCGCCCCGCGCACGGGCGCCCCGGGCGGCTTCGGCCTGATCGGCATGCGCGAGCGGGCGTCGGCGGTGGGCGGCCGGCTCAGCGCGGAGCGCCGGCCGGACGGCGGCTTCCAGGTCACCGCCGACCTGCCGCTGCGCACCGGCAACCGCGACACCCCCGCCCCCGACCCGGACGACAAGGACTCCCGCCGATGACCATCCGTGTGCTGCTCGCCGACGACCAGGCCCTGCTGCGCGGTGCCTTCCGCATGCTGATCGACGCCGAGGACGACATGGAGGTGGTCGGCGAGGCCTCCAACGGCCGCCAGGCGGTCGAGCTGGCCCGCGCCACCCGGCCCGACCTGGTGCTGATGGACATCCGGATGCCCGGCGGCGACGGCCTGGCCGCGACCACCGAGATCTGCGGCGACGAGGAGCTGTCCGGCACCCGGGTGCTCATCCTGACCACCTTCGAGATCGACGAGTACATCGGCCAGGCCCTGCGCGCGGGCGCCGACGGCTTCCTCGGCAAGGGCGCCGCGCCGGCCGAACTGCTCGGCGCGATCCGCACGGTGGCGGCGGGCGACGCCCTGCTGTCGCCCGCCGCCACCCGCGCGATGATCGACCGGTTCCTCGCCCAGCCCGGCCCGGCGGCCGGGGCCCCGGCCGGCGCGGAGCGGCTGGCGGTGCTGACCGCCCGCGAGCGCGAGGTGATGGCGCTGGCCGCGACCGGCCTGAGCAACGAGGAGATCGCCGAGCGGATCTTCGTCAGCCCGTTCACCGTCCGCACCCACGTGCACCGGGCGATGTCCAAGCTGGAGGTCCGCGACCGCGCCCAGCTCGTCGCCCTCGCCTACCAGTGCGGCCTGGTCCCGCCGGGGCGCCCGTCCTGACGGCCCGGCGGGGGCGGGGGGTTCACGACCGGGTGGCGTGCGGGTGGCCGCAGCGGAACAGCGGGTCGGCGGTGTCGAACGGCACGTCCTCCCGGGAGGCCTCGACCGCGGCCGTCGAGGACGGCAGGTCGAACGGCAGCACGCCCGGCAGCTCCGCCCGGCCGAGCGCCGCGTCGAGCAGCACGTCGTCCTCGGCGCCGAACTCACCGATCAGCAGCGCCGCCCGGTCGGCGAGCGGGGTGAGCACGGCGGGCCGGTCCAGGTGCACGGCGAACACGGTGGGCACGGTGTCGGCCAGCTCGCGCAGCCGCCGCGCCTCGTCCGCCGGGAAGTCCAGCGAGCCGCTGTGGAAGTACCGCTCCAGCAGGCCCTCGCGCTGCTCGTACGGCGCCCGGAGCCGGACCACGGCGGCGTCGGCGTCCTCGGGGCGCGGCACGACGGTGCCGTGGCGGGCGGCGGCGGCCGGGTCGATGCCCTCGACGTACAGCCGCGGCCCGGCCACCGGCTGCCCGGCGATCCGCACCAGGGCGCGCCGCTGGACGGTGCGGCCCAGGGCGCGGCTCTCGGGCGTGCCGACCAGCGCGGCGGCGGCGTCGGGGTCGACGTAGGGGTCGTCGAACAGGCCGAGGCGGAACTTGTCGCGCAGGATGCGGCGCGCGGAGGCGTCGATGCGCTCCTCGCCCACCGCGCCGGAGCGGACGGCGGCGAGGACCAGTTCGGGGTCGGTCTCGCCGCCGAGCTGGTCGGCGCCGGCCTCGATCGTCAGCACCACCTGTTCGGCGACGGTCAGTTCCTCCACGCCCCAGTGGCGCGGCGGGAGGGTGGCGACGCCGGGGATCTCCATGCCGGTGATGGCGTTGAAGTCGGTGCAGATCACGCCGTCGAAGCCGTACTTCTCGCGCAGCAGGCCGGTGATGACGTCCCGGTTGAAGTTGGCGCCGACCTCGGCGAGCCCGGTGCCGGAGGGGATCGCGTAGGCGGGCATGATCTGCGCGGTGCCGACGGCGAACGCGGCCTCGAACGGGATCAGGTGCTGTTCGAACGCACCGCCGGGGTAGACCAGTCGGCGGCCGGCCGCGAAGTGCGAGTCCTCGCCGCGGTGCTGCGGGCCGCCGCCGGGGAAGTGCTTGGTCATGCAGGCGACGCTGTCCTTGCCGAGGACGTCGCCCTGCAGGCCGCGGATGTAGGCGGTGATGGTGCGGGCGGCGCGCTGCGGGTCCTCGCCGAAGGTGCCGCTGATCCGGGCCCAGCGCGGCTCGGTGGCGAGGTCGGCCATCGGGTGGATGGCGACCCGGATGCCGACGGCGCGCAGCTCGCGGCCGATGAGGCGGGCGTACTCCTCGACCAGCGCCGGGTCGTCGGTGGCGGCCAGGCCGATCGGCTCGGGTCCGGCGCTGAAGCCGCCGCCGGCGTGCGCGGTGGCCGGGTTGGACGCGAAGCCGTGCCGGGGGTCGGAGGACAGCGTGACGGGGATGCCGAGCCGTCCGGCGGCGGCGAGGTCCTGGACGTGGTTGTTCCACTCGGCCATCGTGCGCGGCGAGGGGACGGCCATCATCGCGAAGTGGGTGACGCCCCGCTCGGCGATCAGTTCGGCCCCGGTGGGCAGCGGGACGGGCAGCCGCGGGTCGGAGCCGGTGATCATCCGGCCGTGGCACATCAGGGCGGCCTTCTCGGGGAGCGTCATCCGGCCGAGCAGGTCCTCGACGCGTTCCCCGACGGGCAGCCTGGGGTCCTCGTAGGGCTCCATGGTGCCGTTGTGGTTGAGGTCGCGGAACGGCGTGCCGTCGGTGTGGCGCAGGTGGGCGGTCGGGGTGGGCATCAGAGCACCGCCCCGGCGGCGGCGGGCGCGGCCTTGGCGAGGAACGCGTCGAGGGTGGCGGGGTCGGCGCCGAGTTCCAGCAGGAAGCCGCGGGCGCCGCCGTGCCGGGCGCGGACGGCGTCGAGGAAGGCGGCCATCGCGCCGGCGGGGGCCTCCAGCAGCGGGGCGGGCACCTTGAACGCGCCGCTCTCGACGTCGTTGAGGACCGCGCGGTGGCGTTCGGCGAGTCCGGCCCAGATCTGCGGCAGGGCCTCGCCGGTGCGGGCGTAGTCCTCGACGATGCGCTCGGCGGGCACGCCGAGCAGGTCGAGCAGCAGGGCGGTGACGAAGCCGGTGCGGTCCTTGCCGGCGGCGCAGTGCAGCAGCACGCCGCCGGGGCGGGCGGCGGCCCGCACGGCGGCGACGACGCCGGCGGGCGCGGTCTGGGCCATCAGCAGGTAGAACGCGCCGAGGTCGGCGGCGGTGGTCATCTCCGCCATCCGCGCCTCCAGTTCGGGCGAGACGGGGTCGATCGGGGCTTCGACGACGTCGATGCCGGCGGCGGTGACGGCGGCCCAGTCCGCGGGGGTGCGCTCGGCGGCGGCGCGCAGGTCTATGACGGTGCGGATGCCGGCGGCGCGCAGCTGCTCGACGGTGGCGGCGTCGGCGGCGGGGAACGGCTGGGCGGAGCGGTGCAGGACGCCGGGGCGCAGCAGGGCCGCGTCGGGGTCGGTCCGGTGCGCGGGGTCGCGGAAGTTGACCAGGGACATGCGGGGTCCTCTCGGATGTGCAGGGGCGACGTGCGCGCTGCGAGGGGGGTGGTGGTGCGGCGGCCGGACGCGGAGGGGTCCGGGCGGGGATGTCGGGGGGTGCGGGAAGGCCGCACGCTCGAAGGCGACATCGGATGCCTTGATGTCTATCCGGCCGGTCGACCGCCGCGCAAGCGACGGCCGGGTGAACGTCGGGCCAACGGCCGTGGCGGGGCCGTGAGTTGCGGGGGTCAGTGCGGGTCGGCGGGGCCCGGCGGCGTCACCTGGCGGAAGGCGTCCCACCAAGCGTCCATGGTGTCGTCCTCCAGTCCTTCGACGACGCGGCGGCGGGTGATCGCGCCGAGGACCGCGCCGAGCGCGTGCGCCCGCAGGTCGCTGCCGGGGTCGGTGCCGAGCCGGGCGGTGGCGATCTCGACGGTGCGCCGCACCAGCCCGTCGGTGAGCAGCACGGCGTGGTCGTGCACGGTGCGGATGCCGATGAAGCGCCGGCGCAGGGCGCGGCGGCGGGCGGTGAGCTCGGTGGGTTCCTCCAGGGTGCCGTCGGTGCCGTCGGCGGCGTGCAGGAGGGCGTCCCAGAGGTCGAGTTCGGCGGGTGCGGCGGCGAACGCGTCGAGGACGGCCTCGCCGAAGTCGGCGCCGAACAGCAGGGCTTCCTTGCTGGCGTAGTAGCGGAAGAACGTGCGGTGGGCGACGTCGGCGCGGCGGCAGATCTGGTCGACGGTGGTGCGTTCGAAGCCCTGTTCCTCGTACAGGTCGAGGCCGGCGGCGCGGATCGCCTGGCGGGTGCGCGCCTTCTTGCGGTCGCGCAGACCTGTCTCGGTGGTGGTGTCGGCCGCGTCCCCCTGGGGCTGCATGGGTCTCCCGCTCCTGCTCGCCGCCCGGTGTTCGCCGCCGGGCGTCCTGGTTGTCGTCGGGTGTACAGAACCACGCGTGGCAGGGGCCGCTCAAGGCACGTTCCGAACCGTCGTCAACTGGCCACATGAAGTTTGCACTTCTGCCTTTTGGCAGTACTGCCACTTCTGGAGGGTGGCTGTCGACGGCGCCGCGGCGCCGCCCGCCGGCCCCACGACCGGCGGCTCCTTCCCCATGTCGAGGAACCCGAGGAACCCCATGAAGCGGCACAGGCAGGCTCTTTCGGCGGCGGTCTTCGCCACCGTCGTCGCGCTCGGCGCGAGCGCGTGCTCGGCGTCGGACGACGCCGTGTCGGGCGTCGCGGCCCCGGGCGGCGACGGGCCGGCGGTGGACGGCGGCACCCTGAAGGTCGGCCTGGACCGGCCGTTCGCCCGGCTCGACCCGGCGGACGGCACGCTGACCCAGATGCCCGTGATGATCCTGGCCAACGCGCTGTACGACCCGCTGATGGTCAACGACGACAACGGCGCGGTGAAGCCGTACCTGGCCGAGTCGTTCACGCCCGACACCGACGCCACCGTGTGGACGCTGCGGCTGCGCGCGGGCGTGGCGTTCAGCGACGGCAAGCCGCTGGACGCCCGGGCCGTGGTCGACCACGTGACGCGGCTGGCCCGGCC
This sequence comes from Kitasatospora sp. NPDC004531, assembly GCF_053602195.1. Classification (NCBI taxonomy): domain Bacteria; kingdom Bacillati; phylum Actinomycetota; class Actinomycetes; order Kitasatosporales; family Streptomycetaceae; genus Kitasatospora; species Kitasatospora sp. NPDC004531. The sequence goes on from NZ_JBSGDD010000021.1 coordinate 58,842, forward strand.
GGAGACCAAGTGCGCCTGCGCGGCGGACGCCGCGAGCATCAGCGGCATGGCGGTGAACGGCCCCACCGAGGTCGCCTTCACCCTCAAGTCGCCGAACGCGGCGTTCCCTTCGCTGTTCACCCGCGCGCTCGGCTACGTCTCCGAGGCGCCCGTCGGCGACGCCCCGGCGATCGGCTCCGGCCCGTACACGGTGGAGAGCGTGCAGCCCGGCGTGTCGGTGACGGTCACCCGCAACCCCGCCTACTGGGGGGCCAGGGCGCACGCCGACAAGGTGGTCTACCGGGTGCTGCCGGACTCCGACAGCCGCTACCAGTCGCTGCGTTCCGGCGACGCGGACGTGGCCTGGGTCGAGACGCCCGCGCAGCTCAAGCAGGCCCCCGGGGACGGGCTGCGCACCGCCACCGGCCCCAGCTCCACCTCGACGATCCTGTTCAACACCAAGGCCGCGCCGTTCGACGACCCGCGGGTGCGCCGCGCCGTGCAGTACGCGATCGACCGCGAGGCCGTGGAGAAGATCGCCTACCTGGGGCAGGGCCGGGTCTCCGACGGCCCGATCGGCTCGGCCTCCGCGTACCGCGCCGCGAGCACCTACCCGGCCCGGGACGTCGCCAGGGCCCGCGCCCTGCTCGCCGAGGCCGGCCACCCCGACCTGTCGTTCGAGTTCCTCGCCGACAGCCGCCCCGAGGGCCAGCAGCGCGCCACGGTCGTCCAGCAGATGCTCGGCGAGGCCGGCATCCGGATGACCATCAAGCCGGTGGACCCGGCCGGCACCGCGACCGCCCTGACGCAGCGCCAGTTCCAGGTGATGGACTTCGTCACCAGCATGTTCGGCGACACCGACACCGCGCTGAACAGCCTGTTCCCGGCCGACGCGCCGTACAACTTCACCGGCTGGCACCACCCGGCGGCCGACCGGGCGATCGCCGAGGGCCGCGCCAGCCTGGACCCGGCGAAGCGGGCCGCCGCCTACAACGAGGCGTCGAAGGCGGTCGTCGAGGACGCCCCGATGCTGTTCCTGACCGAGAACCAGGCCGGTTTCGCCGCCTCCGCGAAGGTCGGCGGCCTGCCCGACCTGTCGAAGCGCACCGTCGTCAACCTCTCCCCGGCCGTGCTGTGGGTGAAGCGGTGACGTCCTCCCTGCTGGGCTTCGCCGCGCGCGCCGGACGGGCGGCGGCCGTGCTGCTGCTGGTCGCCGTCGCGGCGCTCGCACTGCCCCACCTGATGCCCGGCTCGCCCGCCGTGGCCGCGCTCGGCGTCACCGCGACGCCGGAGCAGATCGCCGCGTTCGAGGCCGGGCTCGGCCTGGACCGCAACGTCCTGGCCGCCGCCCTCGACTGGATCGGCGCGGCACTGCACGGCGACCTCGGGCACTCGCTGGCCAACGGCGCGCCCGTCACCTCCGAGCTCGCCGACCGCATCCCCGTCACGCTCGAACTGTTCGTCGCCGCCCAGCTGGTGGCGCTCGCGATCGCGGTGCCCGTCGCGCTGCTGTCGGCCTGGCGGCCGGGCGGGGCGGTCGACCGGATCGCCACCGCCGGGGCGTTCGTCTGGCTGGCGGTGCCCGGCTTCGTGCTCGGGCTGCTGCTGATCTGGCTGACCGCCGTGCAGCTGCGGATCCTGCCCGCCACCGGCTGGACGCCGCTCGCCGAGGACCCGCTGGAGAACCTGCGCCACCTGGTGCTGCCCGCGCTGACGCTGGGCCTGCCGGAGGCCGCCGTGTTCACCCGCGTGCTGCGCGGGCAGCTGCTGGAGACCCTCGACCGGACGCACATCGCCGCCGCCCGCAGCCGCGGCATGGGCACCGTGCGGCTGCTGCTGCGCCGGGCCCTGCGGCCCTCGTCGCTGCCGCTGGTCACCCTGATCGGCATCGGGATCGGCACCTCGCTGGGCGGCTCGGTGCTGGTGGAGACGCTGTTCGCGGTGCCGGGCGTCGGCACGCTGGCGGCGGGCGCCATCAACGGCCGCGACTTCCCCGTCATCCAGGCGGTGATGGTGGTCTGCGCCGTCGGCGTGGTGCTCGCCACGCTCACCGTGGACCTGCTGTACCGCACGCTCGACCCGAGGATCGCCCATGGCCACCGCTGAGACCGCCGTCGCCGCCCGCCCGGCGCGCACCGCCCGCCGCCGACCGCCGGCCGGGGTGCCGGCCGCGGCCGCCTGGCTGGCCGTCGTCCTGCTCGCGGCGCTGCTGCTGCCGCTGCTGCCCGGCTTCGACCCGCTGCACGGCGACTTCTCCGCGCCGTCCGCGCCGCCCGGGCCCGGGCACTGGCTGGGCACCGACGCGGGCGGGCGGGACGTGCTGCAGCGCACCGTCGCCGGGGCCCGCGCCTCGTTCGCCGTCGCCGCGCTGACCGTCGCCGTCGGCCTGCTGGGCGGCGGGGTGCTGGGCCTGGCCGCGGGCTGGTTCCGCGGCCCGGTGGACAAGGCCATCGGCTTCGCCGCGGACCTGCTGATGTCCGTGCCCTCGCTGATCCTGGTGATGATCGCGGTCTCGCTGCGCGGCCCCGGACTGACCGTGATCGGCGCCCTGATCGGCCTGTTCACCGTCCCCGCGTTCACCCGGGTGGTGCGCGCCCAGGTCCTCGCGCTGGACGGGCGCGGCTTCGTGCAGGCCGCCCGGATGATCGGCACCGCGCCGCTGCGCATCCTGCGCCGCGAGGTGCTGCCGCACGTCGCGCCCGCCGCGCTGACCTTCGCGTTCACCGCCACCACCGTCGCCATCGTCGCGGAGGGCTCGCTCAGCTTCCTCGGCTTCGGCCTGCGCCCGCCGCAGCCGTCCTGGGGCGGCATCATCGCCGAGGGCCGCACCACGCTCGGCAGCGCGCCGTGGATCTCGCTGGCCCCGGCCGCCGTGCTGTGCGTGACCGTCCTCGCCCTCAACTACCTCGGCGAGCACCTGCGTTCGAAGGGAAACCGCGCATGACCACCCCGGTCCTGGACGTCCGCTCGCTGAACACGGTGATCCACGCCCCCGACGGCCGGCGGCTGCACATCCTGCACGACGTCGCCCTGCGCATCGACGCCGGGGAGTGCCTCGGCGTGGTCGGCGAGTCCGGCTCCGGCAAGTCCGTGCTGGCCCGCACCGTGCTCGGCGTGCACGCCCGCACCACCCGCGCCGAGTCCACCGGGCAGGTGCTGCTGAACGGCGAGGACCTGCTCGCCGCCGCCCCCGCCCGGCGCGCCGAACTGCTCGGCACCGGCATCGCCATGGTCCACCAGGACCCGATGACCTCGCTCAACCCGGTGGTGCGGATCGCCGACCAGGTCACCGAGTCGCTCACCAACCGCCGCCGGCTGCCGCGCCGCGAACGCCTGCGCACCGCCGCCGAGCTGCTCGCCGCCGTCGACGTCCCCGACCCGGCCCGGCGGGCCCGCGCCTACCCGCACGAACTCTCCGGCGGCCTGCGCCAGCGGGTCGGCATCGCCGCCGCGCTGGCCGGCGACCCCGTGCTGCTGCTCGCCGACGAGCCCACCACCGCCCTGGACGTCACCGTCCAGCGCACCGTGCTCGACCTGCTGGACCGCCACCGCGCCACCCGCGGCCTGGCCACCCTGCTGATCACCCACGACATCGGCCTGCTGTACGGGCGGGCCCGCCGGATCGCCGTCATGTACGGCGGCCGGGTGGTCGAGAGCGGCCCCACCGAGCAGGTCACCGCACACCCCGCCCACCCCTACACGGCCGCGCTGCTGCGCTCGGTGCCCCGCGTCACCGGGCCGCTGCGCCGGGTGCTGCCGGCCATCCCCGGCTCGCCGCCGGACCTGTCCGCCCCGGCCGCGGGCTGCCCGTTCGCGCCGCGCTGCGAACGCGCCGAGCCGCGCTGCGCCGCCGTCGCCCCGCCCGTCCACGAGGCCGGGCCGGCGCACACCGCGTCCTGCCACTTCCCGCTCGCCGCCGAGACCCCCCTGGAGCGCACCCCTTGAGCGCCGCCGAGACCGCCCCCTCCCCCGCCGTGCTGCGGGCGACCGGGCTGGAAGTCGTCCACCGCACCCGCTCCGGGCCGCTGCACGCCGTCAGCGGCGTCGACCTGGCCCTGCACGAGCGGCGCACCCTGGCGCTGGTCGGCGAGTCCGGCTCCGGGAAGAGCAGCATCGCCAAGGCCCTGCTGCGGCTGCCCGCGCCCACCGCCGGCGCCGTCACCCTGGACGGCACCGACCTGTCCGGCCTGACGGCGCGCCGGCTGCGGGAGCTGCGGCCCCGCCTGCAGATGGTCTTCCAGGACCCGCTGTCCTCGCTCAACCCGCGCCGCACCGTCCGCGACCTGGTCGCCGAACCGCTCGACGCCCACCCGGGCCTGCTGCGCGGACGCGACCGGCGGGCCGTCGTCGACGAGCAGCTGGCGGACGTCGGCCTGCCACCGGAGCTGTTCGGCGGGCGCCGGCCCGACCAGCTGTCCGGCGGGCAGGCCCAGCGGGTGGCGGTCGCCCGCGCGCTGGCCGCCGAGCCCCGGGTGCTGATCGCCGACGAGGCGGTCTCCGCGCTCGACGTCTCCGCCCAGGCCACCGTGCTCAACCTGCTGCGCCGGCTGACCGAGGAACGCGGCCTGGCGACCCTGTTCATCACCCACGACCTGGGCGTGGTGCGGGCCGTCAGCGACGACCTCGCGGTGCTCCAGCTCGGCCGGCTGTGCGAACGCGGCCCGACCGAGGCGGTGCTGGCCGCCCCCGCGCACCCCTACACGGCCGCGCTGCTGGCCGCGGTGCCCGAACCGGGCCGCCCGCTGGGCGACACCGGCCTGCTGCCGGCCGATCCGCCGTCGCCGCTCGACCCGCCGTCGGGCTGCCGGTTCCGCACCCGCTGCCCGCTGGCCGACGCCCGCTGCGCGGCCGAGGCGCCCGCCGAACGCCCCGTCGGCCCGGGCCGCACCGTCGCCTGCCACCGGCCGCTGCTGCCGGTCGTTCAGTGAGCGTCGGCGCTGTGCGTGAGGGCGTCCTGCCAGGCGGCCTCGGCGCCGGAGTCGCCGATCCGGTACACGTCCACCACCGCGCCGAGGGCCACCGCCGCGCACAGCACGCCGGCGCCGACGCGCAGCGCGGTGGAGACGGGCCGGGCGCCGCGGGCGAACCACCAGACGGCGACGGCCAGCAGGAACAGGCCGCCGGCCCAGGGCAGCAGGCCGTCGCCGAGCTCGGCGTGCCGGCGCACCGCGTCGGTGCGCTCGACGTTGCGCTCCAGCCACTCGCCGGCCTCGGCGGTGAGCGGGACGGACGCGGCCGTGACGAACGCCAGCGCGGGCAGCAGCAGCCCGGCGCGGCGGGCGACGGCCGGGCTGAGCGCGCACACGATCAGCGCCAGCGCGGTCAGCGGGACGAACACCACCACCAGGTGGACCAGCAGGACGTGCGCGGGCAGCCCGTCGACCGTGCTCACCGGGGCTTCTCCTTCCGGCCGGCAGGGCCCGGCGACCGCCCTGGCGGGGCCGCCGGGCGCGGACCATGGTGGCAGCCGAACTTCTCAGTTCCCCATGAGCGGCCCTCCCGCCGGCGCCCGGTGGTCGAAGGCGATCAGCGGGTCGCCGGTGAGCGGGTGCGCGGTGACGGCGGCGCGGACGCCGAACACCTCGGCGAGCAGCTCCGGGGTGAGGACCTCGCGGGGCGGCCCGGAGGCGACCAGCGCGCCGCCGGCCAGCACGTGCAGGCGGTCGCAGACGGACGCGGCGGCGTTCAGGTCGTGCAGCGCCACCAGGGCGGTGGCGCGCTGGGCGCGCAGCAGGGCGAGCAGTTCGACCTGGTGGCGGATGTCGAGGTGGTTGGTGGGTTCGTCCAGCACGAGCACCTCGGGCTGCTGGGCGAGCGCGCGGGCCAGCAGGACGCGTTGGCGTTCGCCGCCGGAGAGTTCCGCGAAGCGGCGCCCGGCGTGCGCGGCCATGCCGACCTGTTCGAGGGCGCGGGCGGTCTGCGCCCGGTCCTCGGCGCTGTCGGCGGCGAACGCCCGCTGGTGCGGGATCCGCCCCAGCGCGACTATCTGACGCACCGTCAACTCGAAGGCGTCGCCGCGCTCCTGGGGCAGCGCGGCCAGCCGCCGGGCGGCCTCGGCGCGCGGCACCGCCGTCAGGTCGCGGCCGTCCAGCAGCACCCGGCCGGCCCGCGGGGCGAGGTGCCGGTAGACGGCGCGCAGCAGGGTGGACTTGCCGCTGCCGTTCGGGCCGATCAGCCCGGCGATCTCGCCGGCCTCCGCGACCAGGTGGACGCCGGCCACCACGTCCCGTCCGGACAGCGCGACGTGCAGGTCGTCGAGGGCGAGTCTCACCGGTTCTCCAGCCGTCGGTCGAGCAGGAACAGCAGGACGGGGGCGCCGAGCAGCGCCGTGACCACGCCGATCGGCAGCTCCTGCGCGTCCAGCGCGGTGCGGGCGACGGTGTCGACGGCGGTGAGCAGCACGGCCCCGGTGAGCGCGGACAGCGGCAGCAGCCGCCGGTGGTCGCCGCCGACGAGCAGCCGGCACAGGTGCGGCACCAGCAGTCCGACGAAGCCGACGGCGCCCGAGACGGCGACCATGACGCCCGTCAACAGGCTGGTCACCACGAAGAGTTCGCGTCGCAGCCGGTCGGGGTCGAGGCCGAGTCCGGCGGCCGTCTCGTCGCCGAGCACCAGCGCGTTCAGGGCCCGGGCGCGGGCCTGGAGCAGCAGGGCGCCGAGTGCCACGGCGGCGGCGGGAACGGCGAGTTGGCCCCAGGTGGCCCCGCCGAGGCTGCCCATCAGCCAGAACAGCACGCCCCGGGTCTGCTGCTCGTCGCCCGCCCGCAGCACCAGGTAACTGCACAGCCCGCCGAGGAACTGCCCGATCGCGATGCCCGACAGCACCAGCCGCAGCGGCGAGAAGCCGCCGCCGCGCCGGGCGACCAGCCACACCAGCGCGAACGAGGCGAGCGCGCCGCCGAACGCGGCCGCCGACACCCCGAGCGTCCCGCCCGCCCCGACGCCGGCCACGATCGCGCCGAGCGCGCCGAGCGACGCGCCCGAGGAGACGCCCAGCAGGTACGGGTCGGCCAGCGGGTTGCGCACCAGCGCCTGCACGGCCGTCCCGACCAGTCCGAGGCCCGCCCCGACCAGCGCGGCGAGCAGCGCCCGGGGGACGCGCAGCTCCCAGACGATCAGGTCGTGGGTGCCCGGCTCGGCCCGCGCGCCCGTCAGGTGGCGGGCGAGCACGGCCCACACCTCGCCGGCCGGCACCTCGACGCTGCCGAGGCAGACCGCGAGGGTGAGCGCGAGCGGCAGCGCCGGCAGCAGGAGGAGAGCCACAACTGCCTTGCCGCTGCGGGGGGTTGGTCGATCGATCGGGGGGTTCGTGGTCGCCATCTCAGCGCCCGCCCGTGAACAGCTCGGGGTGGACGGTGCGGGCGATCCGCCGCACCGTCTCGGCGTTGCGGACCCCGGCGGTGGTGGTGGCCTCGGACCCGATCCGCACGAAGTGCCCCTGCTGGACGGCCGCCAGGTTCCGGGTCGCCGGGTTGTCCCGCAGGAACGCCTCGGCCTCGTCGAAGGCCCGGCGGTCGGCGTCCGCGCTGCCGCGGCTGCGGATGCCCAGCTGGATCCAGTCCGGGTTGCGGGCGACCACCTCCTCCCAGCTCACCTGCGCGAAGTCGGCGTCGCAGTCGGCGAAGACGTTCCGCGCCCCGGCGAGGGTGATGACCGCGTGGGCGATCTGCCGGCGGCAGACGGCCGTCGGCTGCTGGGTGCCCGCGTCGAAGTCGAAGAAGAAGTAGCCGGGCCGCTGCGCGCCGTCGGGCAGTCGGCCGAGTGCGGCGGCGACCTCGGCGAGCGTGCCGTCCATGGCGGCGACCAGCCGGTCGGCGGCCGGGAGGGTGCCAGTGACGGCGCCGAGCCGCTTGATGTCCTGCTGCACCTCGGCGAGGTCGGTCTTCTCCTGCTTCGCGTCCGACGCGCAGGCGGTGGACAGCAGGTACAGGTGCTTGATCCGGGCGGCGGCGAACTCCTGCTCGCTCGGCGGTCCGCCGGTGCCGCCGGCGCCCGCGACGGTGGCGAAGCTGTCGATGTACAGGTCGGCGCCGGAGCCGAGCAGCTGCTCCTTCGCGATCACCGTCCGGCCGAGCACCGGGATCCGCCGGCCCTGTTCGGCCACCTCGGGGGGCAACTGGCCGTCCCCGGGCGGGAATCCGGTACCGATGACGCGGTCGCCGGCCCCGAGTTCGAGCAGGATCTCCAGTGCGGCGGCGCTACTGGTGACGATCCGCCGCGGCGCGGCGTCGAAGGTGGTCGGTCGGCCCCGGCAGTCCAGCACCCTGACCGGGAAGTCGGCGGCCAGGACGGCCGTCGGCCCGCCGGGGCCGGTGGCCGTGCCGCTGCTCGCGCAGCCCGCGGCCAGCAGGGCCGCGGCGGCGGCCAGGACGGACAGCACACGGGTTCGCATGGGCAACTCCTGTGGGGTGTGGGCCAGTTGCTTTCACCCACAGCAGTCGTGCGGCCCCGCGGCCGAGTTCCCGCCGCGTCCGCGACTCCCGCGCCCGCCGGGGTCAGACCCGCCCGGTGAGGGTGAACCCGGCCTGGTCCACGGCCGCCCGGACCTGCTGCTCGTCCACCTCGCCCGCGACGGTGACCCGCCCGGCCCTGGCGTCGGCGGTGACGTCGGTGACGCCGGGCAGTGCGGCCAGCCCGGCGCTGACGGTCCGTTCGCAGTGGCCGCAGCTCATGCCCTCGACGGCGAACACGGTGGTGCTGGACATACCTGTCTCCCATGGATGTGATCGGCGGTGCGCGTCCCACCCCACCGCACCGCGCCGGGCCCCGGCCCCGGGACACGCGGCCACTGCCCCCTTCGGATGGACCGGGGAACCGCACGCCCCGCACCGCCGACGCGATCCTCCCCGGGCCCCAATTGTGCTTTCCCGCACACCGATTGATGATCCATCGGATAGCGTGCCCGCTGATCGTCCTGACAGCGGGGGGAACTGTGACGGACCGGACGCGCGAGACGGAACTGACCGCCCTGGCCCGCCGGAACGTGGTGGCGGTGCGGCTCGGCGGCGAGTTCGCGGGCAGCGGCTTCCTGCTGGCCCCGGATCTGGCGGCCAGCTGCGCGCACGTGGTCGCGCACGCCGTGGACGAGGTCGCCGTCGAGGTCGGCGGCGAACGGTACGAGGCGGTGTCGGTCGCGTGCGTGCCGTCCGATCCGGGCGAGGGCGGCTACTACGCGTTCCCGGACCTCGCCCTGATCCGGCTGGCCCGACCGGTGCCGGGCCGGGCGGGGGTGCTGCTCGCCGGGCGCTCCCCGGCGGAGGGGGCGATGGTGCTGGCGCTCGGCCACAGCACCTACACCGCCGAGGACGGCCCCGCCGAGGACTCCCTGCACCTGCGCGTGGTCGGCCGCTCCGGTCCGCTGCTGCGGGTGGCGGACGACCGCGTGGTGCCCGGGATGAGCGGCTCGCTGGTGCTCGACCCGGTCGGCGGCCGGGTCTGCGGGATGGTGAAGGCGACCCGCGACCGGGACGAGGTCCAGGGCGGGTGGATCGTCCCGTGCGAGGCGCTGGCGGAGCACGCGGCGGCCTGGTCGGCGGGCGCGGCCCGGCACCGGCCCGGCACCCGGTGGTTCGATCTGGCGGCCGACCGCGCCGCACTGACCCGGGCGCTGTTCGGCGCCGAGGATCCGGCCTCGGCGCTGCCGTCGCCGCCCGAGGACCCGCGCCCTTCGTGGTGGCTGGACACCCGCAACCAGGTGGTGCCGTTCGCCCCGCGCCCGGAACTCGACGGCCTGCTCGCCTGGTGCGAGGACCCCTCGCGTCCGGCCGTGCGGCTGGTGACCGGCAGCGGAGGGACGGGAAAGACCCGGCTGGCGATGCGGCTGTGCCGGACGCTGGGCCGGCGGGGCTGGATCGCGGGCTTCCTGCCGCACGGGCAGGCGACGGCCCGCGCGGCACTGGCGGCGGCGGTGGGCGCCGGCTACCGGGTGCTGCTGGTCCTCGACTACGCGGAGACCCGCCGCGAGGAGCTGCGCACCCTGCTGGAGGGCGCGGCCGGGTTCCGGGACTCGGTGCGGATCCTGCTGCTGGCCCGCAGCGGCGGCCCCTGGTGGACGACGGTGTCCACCGAGTTCGAGCAGGCCGCCGACCCGGAGCCGGTCGCGCTGTCGCCGCTCGCCGAGCACCTCGGCACCCGCCAGGTGGTGACGGAGGCCTGGCAGGCCTTCCACCGCGCCGTACTGCACCGCCCGGCCCCCGAACTCCCCGCCCGGCTGGCCGGGTTCGACGCACCGGACGCGGGAGGGTCCGGCCGCGGCGGCTTCAGCGACGTGCTGACCCTGCACGCCCTGGCCCTCGACGAGGTGCTGGCCCGGCGCGAGGAGACCCCTTCGACCGCGCCGGATCCGCTGCGCGCCGTCCTCGGCCACGAACAGCGCTACTGGCGGCGGATCGGCCGCGAACACGGGCTGGCCCTCGCCCTGGACGACGTCCGCCTGCGCCGGACGCTGCTGGTGCCCACCCTGTTCGCCGCCGCGGACGGCGAACAGGCGGCGAACGCCCTCCACACGCTGATCGGGCTGTCGGCGGCCCCCGGCGCGGAGGCCGGGCCGGCCGCGCGGCTGCTCGGCCGGCTCTACCCGCACGCGGAGCGGTACTGGGCCCCGATGCAGCCCGACCGCCTGGGCGAGACGCTGCTCCTCGACGTGGTCGCCGAGACCGGCACCTCGGAGGAGGCCGCCCGGCTGCTGGGCGCCGTGCTGTCGCAGTGCGACGCCGGACAGGCCGAGCAGGCCTTGGTGGTGCTGGGCCGCGCCGCCTACCCCTTCTTCCGGTCGGCGGTGACGGAGCGGACCGAGCTGCTGGCGTCGGCGCTGCCCGTCCTGGTGCGGCAGCAGACGCCCTGGCTCGGCGCCGCCGCGGTGACGACCGTGCTGTGGCGGCCGCCCGAGTTGCAGGACGCGGTGGCGTCCGTGGTCCGGCGGGCCGACACCGACCTGCTGGAGGCGATGTCGGCCCGGCTGTCCGAGGCCCGCTTCGCCGACCCGGAGTTCAAGCTGCTGACGCGGCGGGAACTGGCGCAGCGCCTGGAGGCCGCGCTGCCGCGCCGGGGCTGGGCCCGGTCGCATCCGCAGGACGCCGTCCGGCTGGCCCGGGTGCTCGACGACCTGGCGGCCTCCTGCGAGGAGGTCGACGAGCCGGAGCAGGCACTCCGGGCCACCGAGCGCCAGGTGGAGCTGGCCGGCAAGCTGGCCGGCGCCGACCCCGGCCGCTACCGGGCCGGGTACGCGCGGTGCCTCGACGTGCTGGCACTGCGCCTGTACAACCTGGGCCGGCTCCGCCCGGCGCTGCGGGTCTGCGAGTCGGCCGCCCGCGAGTGGGCGGCGGTCGTCCGCCGGGAGGCCCAGTACGCCCCCGACCTGGTCGACGCCCGGCTGGGAGTGGGCAGGCTGCACCTGGAGACGGGCAACCGGCGCCACGCACTGTCGGAGTTCCGGCAGGCCACCGCGGTGGCGGTCGACCTCTTCCACCTCGACCGCCCCGCCCACGCGCGCCGGCTCGCGCTCTGCCTCCACCTGTTCAGCGTCCAGCTGAGCCGGGCGGGCCTGCACCGGGAGGCGCTGGAGCACGCCGAGGCCTGCGAGGCGGCGGCGAGCTGGTTCGAGCCCGAGTCGCCGGAGGAGCTGTCGACGGTGGCCGACTACCTGGAGAACTTCTCGCGCACCCTCGCGGCGGTCGGCCTGACGGAGGAGGCGATCGAGCGGAAGGAGCGGTGCGCGCGGGCCCGCCGGCAGGTGGTGGACGCGATCGCCGTTCCCGGCTCCGACTACACCGTCCCCGGCACCCTGCACATCCTCCCCACCGGGCTGCCCGCCGCATTGGAGTCCCTGGTCGTCACCCTGTACGGCCTGAGCCTGCTGCTGCGGCGGGCGCAGCGCCACGGCGAGGCCGCGCGGATCGACGCGGAAGCCTCCCGGGCCCACGTCCGGCTGGCCGACACGCCCGGCCCGGAGGGCGGCAACCGCGCCGTCCTGGAGCTGACCCAGGACTGGATGGACCGGATCGCCTCCTCGGACGGGTTCTTCCGGGACTGAGCGGCCACCCGGCGGCGGGGGCACCGGGCCGGTGCCCCCCGCCGGCGCGGAGCGCTCAGGCCGCGCAGCCGACCGCCGGTCGGGTCGCGCTGCCGTGCTCGGCCTTCTCGGCGTCGGCGAGCTTACGGATCAGCACGGCCCGGGCCCGGTTGACCCGGGAGCGGACGGTGCCGATCGGGCAGCCGGTGAGTGCGGCGACCTCCTCGTAGGGCAGGCCGAGCAGCGCGGTGAGCACGAAGGCGTCACGGCGCTCGGCGGGCAGCGCGTCGAGCAGCGCGCCGAGCGCGATGCCCTCGTCGAAGCCGGGCAGGGAGGACGGCTGGACCTGTTCGGCGGCGCTCTGCCAGTCGTCGGTGTCGAGCAGCCGGGGCCGGCGGGCGGCGAACCGGTACCGGTCGACGACGGTGCGGCGGGCGATGGACAGCAGCCAGGTGCGGGCCGAGGAGCGGCCCTCGAATCCGGGCAGGCTGCGCAGCGCCCGCAGGTAGGTGTCCTGGGTGAGGTCGTCGGCGGCCTGGGGCTCGCCGCTGAGGTGGGTGACGAAGCGCCGGACGTCGGGGCGGGTGGCGCGGACGAAGCGTTCCACGGCGGCGGGGTCGCCGGTGCGGGCGGCGAGCGCCCAGGCGGTCACGGTGGCGTCGTCGGCGCGTGTCCGTGCGGTGACGGAGCGTGGCGCGGGAAGGGCAGCAGAAAGCATCTCCGGGTGTCCTTGCTCGGGAGACGGGTGCGGCCGGGTCGGGCCGCAGGGCCGGCCGGGGGCGCGCCGACGGCACCGTCGGCCCGGCGGGCGTGACGGTGGCGGGCGGGGGCGCTGCCCGGGTGGGACGGGCCGTCAGTGGACGGCGGCGGTCCTCGGCGGTCCCCGAGTGGCGAGGGAGTGGACGAGCAGCCGCGACCGGGGCAGTCGGGCGGTGGCCCGGGGGCGGCGTCGGCGCAGCGGCGGCCGGGCGGGCCGGACGGTGCGGAGCAGCAGCAGGACGGGCGCGAACAGGTGGGCGGCGACGGTCCGGGCCAGGCCGTGCACGGCGCGCTCGCCGGCGGCCAGCCAGAGGCCGAGCAGCAGCGCGGCCAGCAGGTGGGCGGCGAGCATGCCGGTGCCGCCGTGCTGTCCGGCCGCCATCGTCGCGGCGTGGTGCGCCATGCCGGGCATCGGCGTGGCGGCGGGGTCGGCGAGCGTGACGGTCAGCCCGTCGCCGGGGACGGTGCCCGGGTCGAGGCCGGCGGCCTCCACCAGCCGGGCGGCCTGGTCGTCGCTCAGCGGGCCGGCGTTGCACAGCAGCAGGCGGGCCCACCGGGCGGCGAGCCCGTCGGTGGGGGCGGCGGCCGCCGCGGTGGCGGCCTGGCCGAGCGAGAACCAGGTGTGCAGGGCGGCCTGGACGCCGACGGTCAGCGCGGTGACCAGCAGCGGCCCGCGTTCCCGTCGGGCGGTCAGCCAGCCGAGCCCGGCCGTCGCGGCGAACGCGGCCGCCAGCACGGGCGTGCCGACGGACCGGCCGGACATCAGGACGTGGGCGACGGCGGCGAGCAGCACGCAGCCGGCCGCGAACACCGCGGCCCGGCCTGCCCGTACGACTCGTCCAGCCTTCATGACCGGCCCATCATCACATCCTTCACATCCGCCGGATGCCGGACTCCCGCCGCTTTCCGCCCGGGGCGGGCATGACGAGCGTCACGGTGGACGCCCGGGAACCGGGCCGCCGTTCTCGACGACCACTGGTGCGGCGCACTGCCGCGTCGGCGGGGTCCGGTTCCCGGGCGGCGGGTCAGCCGGCGGTGCCGGTGACGGGGGCGGTCAGGGCGACGGTCCGGCCGCCGAGAGTGGTCTGCACGAACTGCCAGCTGATGCCGTTGATGACGCCCTGGTCGAGCGGCGCGAACTGGGCGAAGGCGGGCTTGCTGAGGTCGAGGTGGGTGGAGGCGCAGGTCGGGCACTTGTCCTTGACCGGCAGGGTGAGGGTCTTGCCCTGGTAGCTGACCTTGACCGAGATGCCCTTGCAGAGCGGGTCGTTGTTCGGGTTGGCGGTGGTCCACCAGGCGGCGGGGACGGCGACCAGCAGTTGGGTGCCGGCGTTGATCTGGGTGCCGCAGGCGCCGTAGCCGGTGTCGGTGAAGTAGGTGGCCTTGCCGGTCATCGGCGTGTTGATCGGTATCGCGGCGCCGGCGGGGCCGGCGCTCAGCGCGAGCAGGGCGGCCGCGGCGAGCGGGACGCCGGCCAGCAGGGTCAGGGTCCTACGGGTGGCACGCATGGTTCCTCCGTTTCGGAGCACGCTGCGTGGCAGCGCCGCATCGCCGATGGCGCACGGGAGTTCGGCGATCGCACTGTCACCGGGAGGCACCGAAGCTACGGAAGCGGCCGTTCGTGGTCCACACTTCTGACATGTTGTCATGGACACAAGTCGGTAAACTTTGCCCTCCCGGCGGGCCGGGCGGTCGGTGTCAGGAGGCGGCGACGTCCAGGTGGTAGGTGGTGTCCACCACGAAGTCGCCGGACGCGCCCTTGATCGTCAGCACGTACTGCCCGGGCGTGAGCGGCTCGACCGAGCTCCACATGCCCCAGGCGACCCGCGGCAGGCCGAGGGCCAGGAACCGCCGCGAGGCGAACTCCTGGACCGCCAGCGGGTTTCCGTTCAGGTCGGCCGCGGCCCGCTCCAGGTCGAGCCGCCACGGGCGGCCGGAGAAGCCGAGGGCGAGACGCTGGGTGTTGATCACGGGGAAGAACAGCGGCCGCCCGGCGGGGATCCGGCACCGCCGCACCACCCGGCCGCCGTAGGTGCCGGCCAGGAACCGGACGTCCTCCGGCTGCTGCCAGTCGGCGAACTCGCCGGTGGTGTCCGCGACCGGCGAGCGCTCCTGCGGCGCCGACAGCGCCCACTTCCACCAGCGCGCCGCCAGCTCCCCGCCCGCCACCGCGTCCAACGTCCCGAAACCGCTCTCCCGCACCGCGTCCTCACTCGGTTCAGCCCCGCCGACGCCCGTCCCGCGGGCGCCGTGTCGAGCCCGAACTGTATCCACCGCCCGGCGGCCGCTCCCGACCAGCCCCCAGGTCACCGGGGTCGGAGCTCAGTCCCGCCCGCCGTGCGCGAGGCGCTGCCGGGCGGTCGCGCCGCGCCGCTCGATCGGGAGGGTGCCGGTGGCGGCGCCGAGGCCGTACGGCGGCATGTCGCCGTAGATCGACTCGTAGTTGCCGGGCGGCACGATGTACGTCTCGTGCCAAATGCCCACGTGCTGCCGGGACTTGCGCTCGAACCGGTTGATCATCGACCAGGCCTTGCGGTGCAGCAGCTGCGGCGCGGCGGCGTAGGCGAGCAGCTTCTCCTCGGACTCCCAGTACTGGACCACGTAGTAGGTGCGCGGCGAGCCGCTGAGCAGCTGGTGGCCGAGCAGTCCGCTGTCCGGGTCGCGGGAGAGCTCGCGCAGCATCCGCGGCATCGCGAGGAACACCGGCAGCCAGTGGTGCGGCGCCCAGAAGTGGTTGATCCGCATGCCGATCAGGAAGAGGACGACCTTCCCCTCGGCGGCGGCGGTGGTGCGGCCCGGTATCGGCTTGGCGAACATGGCGCGTCCCCCTCTCGTCGGGCCGTCCGTGATTGGATAGCCCCACTCATCAATGGCTTGGATAGTGGCACTCACCGACGGAGGGCACAAGGGGATGCGCCTGGCAGATCTCAGCGAACGCAGCGGCGTCGCCCCCGCCACCATCAAGTACTACCTGCGCGAGGGACTGCTCCCGCCCGGCCGCCTGATCAACGCCACCCAGGCCGAGTACGACGACGCGCACCTGCGACGCCTGCGCCTGGTCCGGGCGATGATCCAGGTCGGACGCATCCCGGTGGCCACCGTCCGCGAGGTCCTCGCGCACATCGACGACGACTCCCTCGGCCTCACCGTCCGCCTCGGCGCGGCCCTGTGGGAACTGCCGCACCCCACCGCCGACCCCGCCCCCGGACCCGCCGACGACCCGTCCGCCGCCGACGCCCGCACCCTCGTCGACGACCTGCTCGCCCGCCTCGACTGGACCACCGCCCGCGAGGTCGGCGACCTCTCCCCCGCCCACCGCGCCCTGGTCTCCGCCCTCGCCACCCTGCTCCGCCTCGGCTACCCGCTCGACGCCGACGACCTGCTCCCCTACGCCCGCACCATGCGCCAGGCCGCCGGCTACGACCTCGACCGCATGGAACTCCTCCCCACCCCCCGTGAACAGGCCGAATACGCCGTCGCCGCCGCCGTCCTCTTCGAACCCGTCCTCCTCAACCTCCGCCGCCTCGCCCAGTCCGAGGAGTCCGGCCGCCGCTACGGCCTGTGACCGGTGCCCGTCGGCCCGTCCCGGAGGATTGGATTCCGGACGATCGGGCACCCGCCGAGGAGAACCACTCCGACCGGAAGGGAGCCGGTGCCATGGAGGAGATCCCGCAGGGCGGTGCGGGCGGCGTGCCCACGCCGGAGCAGGACCGTGAGCAGCAGGGCTACGCGGAGGGCAGGCTCGCGCACAGCGGGGAGCCGCGCGAGGACCACCGGGCCGAGGGGCGTCCGCCGACCGTGACGCACGACTGGCCGACCGGCTCGGCCCTCCCCGGCGGCACGCTGCGCCGGCGGGTCCGCGAGGACCACCGCGCGGAGGGCCGTCCGCCGACCGTGACGCACGACTGGCCGAGCGAGGAACGGGTGGCGAGCCCCGACCCGGGCGACCCGAAGGCGCGGCGGTAGGGGCACGGCGCGCGGGGGCTGTCCGCCGCTGCCCCTACGATGACCGCCATGACGACAGGGGGCGCGGACGCCCAACTCATCGACGGGCGTTTCGAGTTGCTGGGGCGGCTCGGCGGCGGCGGCATGGGGCTGGTGTGGCGGGCCCGCGACACCGTGCTGGAGCGCGAGGTCGCCCTCAAGGAGGTGCGGCCGCCGGACCCGGCCGTGCTCGCCGCCGACCCGGCCGCCGCGTTCGAACTGCGCGAACGGGTGCTGCGCGAGGCCCGCGCGCTGGCCCGGCTGCAGCACCCGCACGTGGTGACCATCCACCACATCGTCGACACGCCGCTGCTCCCGCACCCGTGGCTGGTGATGGAACTCGTCGCGGGCGGCTCCCTCCAGGACCGGCTCGCCCACGGCCCGCTCACCCCGCAGCAGGCGGCCCGGGTCGGCCGCGGCGTCCTGTCCGCGCTGCGGGCCGCGCACGCCGCCGGCATCCAGCACCGCGACGTCAAGCCCGCCAACATCCTGCTGCGCGCCGACGGCACCCCCGTGCTCACCGACTTCGGCATCGCCGCGCTCAGCGAGTCCACCAGCCTCACCGCGACGGGCGCGCTGATCGGCTCGCCCGAGTTCATCGCGCCCGAACGCATCCGCGGTCTGGAGGGCGACCCGTCCTCCGACCTGTGGTCGCTCGGCATGACGCTGTACGTCGCCGTCGAGGGCCACCACCCGCTGCGCCGCGCCACCACCCTCGCCACGCTGGCCGCCGTCCTGGACGAGCCCCTCCCGCCGCCGGTCCGCTGCGGCCCGCTCGGCGCCGCCCTCACCGCGCTGCTCGCCCGCGACCCGGCTGCCCGCCCCGCGCCCGAGCAGCTCGACCGGCTCTTCGCCGCCGCCGAGCAGGGCGAGGCGTACTCCCCGACCCTGCTGAACGCCCCCTACTCCCCCACCGGACTCGACGCCCCGACGCTGCCCGCGCTCCCCCGCCGCCGTCGGCGCACCGGCCGCGCGGCCCTCGCGGTGGCCGGCGTGGCGGTGCTCGGCCTGCTCGGCTGGTCCCTCGCCGACCGGTTCCACACCGCTGCCCCGGGCACCGCCGGCGACCCTGCCCGCACCGCTGCCGCCGCCCCCGCCGCCTCCGCCGCCCGCACCGGCGGCGTCCCCGCGCCCGCTCCCGGTTCCACCACCGCGGACCTGCTCACCCCCGACGGCGCCCGCGACCTCGCCGAGACCATCCGCGCCGCCACCGGCAACGCCACCATCACCCAACTGGTGATCTATCCCGACCACGCCTCCGCCCGGGCGGTCACCAAGGACAACCCGAAGCACTACGACGAGCTCACCTACCGCGCCGGCAAGCTCACCACCCGGCCCGGCGGCACCCTCGGCCCCAACGACAAGCCCGTCGACCTCACCCGGATCGACTGGACCCGGCTCCCCGACACCTTCACCAAGGCCCGGACCGAACTCGCCGTCCCCGCCCCCACCTCCCGCTACCTGCTGGTCGACTACGGCTGGTTCGCCGACGAGATCACCCTGCGCTACTACCTCTCCGACGACTACCACGGCGGCGGCTACCTCAGCACGGGCGCCACCGGAAAGGTCCTCAAGGTCGCCAAGTCCGGCTGACCCCACGGCATTTGACCGCGCACGGCGGTCGGCCGCCGGTCCGGCGAGGTCCACGTCCCGGTGACGCTGTCAGGCCCGGCGCAGGGCGGTGAGCAGGCGGCGGGCGCGGGTCGGGCGCGGGCGCATCCAGGCGGGGGTGCGGACGCCGGTGAAGTCGTTCCAGGCCAGGCAGTAGGCGCGGGACTCGGGGCCGACGGACGGCCAGGTCCGGGCGAGGTCGAAGCCGTTGTCCCAGGCGTTCAGCAGGGCCTCGAAGAAGCCGGCGGCCACGGCGTCGGCCTCCGCGCCCTCGGCCGCCAGGACGCTCTCCAGGAGCGCGAAGAGCCGGCGGGTCTGATCGTCCGTGAAGTCGTCCGCGTGGCGCGCGTACTGGGCGCCCAGGGTGGCCAGCCGCAGCGTCAGCGGCGGCGCCTCGTACCCGCTCGCGCCGACGGTGTCGCCGGACAGGGCGCGCCAGTGTTCGACGTCGGCCCGGTCGGCCGCCGCCAGTGCCTCGTGAACGGACGTCAGCCCGTCCCACCACCCGGGTGTCTCCACCGTCCCCCTCCTCGCCGAACTGCCTGGTCGGCCGACCTTACGGCCTCAAGGTCGGGGGGTGCGACGCGGGGTGAGGATCGCGTGGGTGGCGAGGCCGAGGAGCAGGCCCCAGAAGGCGGCGCCGATGCCGAGCAGGGTGGTGCCGGAGGCGGTGGCGAGGAGGGTGACCAGGGCGGCTTCGCGTCCGGCTTCGGGGGCGAGCGCGGCGGCGAGGCTGCTCTGCAGGGAGCCGAGCAGGGCGACGCCGGCGATCACGGCGACGAGTTCCGCGGGCAGGCCGGTGAACAGGCCGACGAGCACGCCGCCGAAGCTGCCGACCAGGACGTACAGCGCCCCGGCGGACATGCCGGCGACGTAGCGGCGGCGCGGGTCGGGGTGGGCCTCCGGGCCGGAGCAGATCGCGGCGGTGATGGCGGCCAGGTTGACGCCGGGCGATCCGAACGGGGCGAGCAGGACGGAGGCCGCGCCGGTGGCGCCGATCAGCAGGCGGTCGTCGGGGCGGTAGCCGAAGGCGCGCAGCACGCCGAGGCCGGGGGCGTTCTGCGAGGCGAGGGCGACGATGGTGAGCGGCAGGGCGAGGCCGATCAGCGCGGGCCAGGAGAACGCGGGGGCGGTGAGGACGGGGACGGTCGGGCCGCCGGCGCCGGCGTGCAGCGGGAGTCCGACGGTGGCCGCGGCGAGCAGCCCGCCGGCCAGCAGCGCGATCACCACGGCGTAGCGCGGGGTGAGGCGTTTGGCGAGCAGGAAGGCGGCGAAGCTGCCGAGCACCAGGACGGGCGCGCCGTGCACGGCGCCGAAGATGCCGGCGCCGAAGCCGAACAGGATGCCGGCCAGCATGGCGTGCAGGATGCCTTCGGGGACGGCGGCGATCAGGCGTCCGAACCAGCCGGTGACGCCGAACAGGGTGACGGCGACGGCGCTGACCAGGAACGCGCCGACGGCTTCCCGGTAGGGGTAGTGGCCGAGGCCGGTGACGAGCAGGGCCGCGCCCGGGGTGGACCAGGCGGTGACGACGGGCGTGCGGGTCCACCAGCTCAGGGCGAAGCAGGTCAGGCCGCTGCCGATGGCCACCGCCCAGATCCAGGACGCGGTGTGCGCGGCGTCCAGCCGTCCGGCGGCGGCAGCGGCGAGCACGACCACCAGCGGTCCGGAGAACGACACCGCGACGCACACCAGTCCGGCGAGCAGCGCGGGCCCGGAGACGTCGTGTCGCAGCGTGCGGCGCGGGCGCTCGTCGACCGTCGGGGCGGCCTGTCGGACCGTCAGATCATCTGTCATTCGCAAAGTATCCCGCCCGTCGTCGACCCGGCATGCCCGCTGCCGACGACGGGAAGCGTTCTTCCATCGCTCCATCCCCACTTGCCTAAATGACTTAGGCAACGGCATGATTCCCATAGGCGAACAAGGGAGACACCATGGCAGCCGAAGCCGACGCCGCGGCCACCGCCGAAGCCGCACCGGGCTGGATCACCACGCCCCTCACCGCGCAGCTGCTGCGCGGCCATCTCGACCTGGAGGAGACGGCGCACGGCCTGCTGCCGCACCGCCTGCCCGCCCGGGCCCGGCGGCAGGTGCCGGACCAGCAGTTGGCGCAGGCGCAGGCGCAGCCGTCGGGGGTCCGGGTGGCGTTCCGGACGGCGGCGACCCGGATCGAGCTGGACACGCTGCCGACCAAGCGGGCCTACCGGGGGTTCCCGCCGCCCGCCGACGGGGTGTACGACCTGCTGATCGACGGCCGCCTCGCGGCCCAGACCACGGTCGCGGGCGGCCGCCTGCGCACCGTCACGGATCTGGTCACGCAGGCCGCCGAGTGGACCGAGGGCCCGGTGGGGACGGCCCGCTTCGACGGACTGCCGGGGCGGGCGAAGGACGTGGAGATCTGGCTGCCGCACAACGAGGTGACGGAGCTGGTCGCGCTGCGCACCGACGCCCCGGTGGAGCCGCTGCCGGAGCGCGGCCGCCGGGTGTGGCTGCACCACGGCAGCTCGATCAGCCACGGCTCCGACGCGGCCCGCCCGACCGGGACGTGGCCGGCCGTCGCGGCGGCGCGCGGCGGCGTGGAGCTGGTCAACCTGGGCTTCAGCGGCAGCGCCCTGCTGGACCCGTTCACGGCCCGGGCGATCCGGGACGCCCGGGCCGATCTGATCAGTCTGAAGATCGGCATCAACCTGGTGAACACCGACGCGATGCGGCTGCGCGCCTTCGGCCCGGCGGTGCACGGCTTCCTGGACACCGTGCGCGAGGGCCACCCGGACACGCCGCTGCTGGTGGTCTCCCCCGTGCTGTGCCCGATGCACGAGGACACCCCGGGCCCGCTGATGGCGGACGTCAGCGGCGGGACGCTCCGGTTCCGGGCCACCGGCGACCCGGCCGAGCGCGCCGCCGGACGCCTGACGCTGACCGTGATCCGGGAGGAGCTGGCCCGGATCGTCGGCCTGCGGGCCGTGGAGGACCCGTACCTGCACTACCTGGACGGCCGCGAGCTGTACGGCGAGCGCGAGTATGCCGAACTCCCGCTGCCCGACGGCCTGCACCCGGACGGCGCGGCGCACCGCCGCATCGGCGAGCACTTCGCCCGGCTCGCCTTCACCCCGGGCGGCCCGTTCGACCCGCCCGTCCCGCAGGCCGGTTGAGGCCGGCCTGGGCCAACCGGCCTGCCGGGCGGGCCGAACCAGCCCGCGCTCAGGCCCGGTTGGGGGTGATCAGGCCGGATTCGTAGGCGGCGATCACGGCCTGGGCGCGGTCGCGGACGTCGAGCTTGGCGAACAGGCCGGTGATGTGGTTCTTCACCGTGGACGGGCTGATCTCCATGGCCTCGGCGATCGCCCCGTTGTCGAGCCCGGTGGCCATCAGCCGCCACACCTCGCGCTCGCGCGGCGTGAGGTCGACGGCGACGGGCGCGGCGGCCGCCGCGGGGGCGGGCTGCGGGGCGCGGACGTGGGTGGCGATCAGGCGGGTGAGCAGCCGGGGCGCGACCACGGCGTCCCCGGCGTGCACGGTGCGGATCGCGGTGGCGAGCTCCTCCGGGGAGACGTCCTTCGGCAGGAAGCCGTGCGCGCCGGCCCGCAGCGCGGCCACCACGTACTCGTCCAGGTCGAAGGTGGACAGCGCCAGCACCCGGCAGTCGGGCAGCTCGCGGGCGAGCTGTTCGGTGGCGGCGACGCCGTCCAGGACGGGCATCCGCAGGTCCATCACCACCACGTCGGGGCGCAGCCGGTGGGCGAGGGCGACGGCCTGTTCGCCGTTCTCGGCCTCGCCGACCACCTCGAAGGACGGGTGGGGGTGGAGGATCAGCGTCAGTCCGCGGCGGACCAGGGGCTGGTCGTCGGCGACCAGGACGCGGATCGCGGGGGCGGCACTCATACGGGCACCTCTCCGTGCTGGAGTCCGGCCTCGGCCGTCTCCTCGGCGGTCAGGGGGAGTTCGGCCAGCACGGCGAAGCCGCCGTCGGGGTGCGGGCCGCAGGTCAGGGCGCCGCCGTGCAGGGCGGCGCGTTCGCGCATGCCGATCAGTCCGTGGCCACCGCTGTCGGCCGACGCGCTCGCGCCGCCGGGGCCGTCGTCGCGGACCGACACGGTGACGGCGTCCGGCCCGTAGCCGAGGCGGACGGTCGCGCGGGCCGTCGGGCCGGCGTACTTGCGGGCGTTGGTCAGCGCCTCCTGGACGATCCGGAAGACCGTCAGGCCGAGCGTCGGCGGCAGCGGGCGCGGCGTGCCGTGGACGTGCAGCTCGGTGGGCAGGCCGGCCAGGCGGGAGTCGGCGACGAGCCGGGCGAGGTCGTCCGCGCCGGGCTGCGGGGCCGGCGGCGCGGCGTCCGGTTCGTCGCCGGCCCGCAGCACGTCCAGCAGTTGGCGCATCTCGCGCAGCGCCAGCCGGCCGGAGGACTCCAGCGTCACCAGCGCCTCCCGGACCACCTCGGGGTCGGCGAGGTTGGCGCGGGCGCCGCCGGCCATCAGCTGCATGGTGGTGATGTGGTGGGCGACGATGTCGTGCAACTCCCGTGCAATGCGCCGCCGTTCGTCGGCGACCGCGCGGTCCGCGAGCAGTCGGCGGTTGGCGGCCACCTCGCGCTGCCAGCGGGAGACGGCCAGGCCGCCGCCCGCGACCAGCAGCGCGGAGGCCGGGGCGGCGACCACCGCGTCCCAGGCGGGCATCGCGAAGTGGCTCTGGGTGACCACCGTCAGCACCGAGGTGACGACGACGGCCGCCGCGGTCACCCCGACCCGGCAGCGCCGGGCGAGGGTGTACAGCGCCACCGACAGGACGGCGCCGAAGTGGATGGTGGCCGGCGTGGTCAGGTTGGCGGCCACCTGGACCACCAGGACGCCGGCGAACATCGGCAGCGGACGGGTGCGCCGCACCAGCAGCGGCAGGCCCGAGCAGAGCGCGATCAGGAAGCCGGGCACGCTGGTGCCGCCGGCCGCCGCCGCGAACAGCAGGTGGCCGACCAGGTCCACCAGGCCCGCACCGACCGCGACCAGGGCGTCGGCCTGGCTCCACGGCAGGCCGTCCCCCTTGCGGCCCCCGCCGGTGTCCTCCCGGTGCCCGTCCATGCGCCATCCCCTTGGTACCCGGTCGGCGCCGGGCCTCTGATCAGCAGTGATGCCGCCATTCTCGCATCGCGCCGAAGGGCCGGGCATGGGCCCCGGGGGCAGTGCCCGCTGGGAGCACGGTCCCAGGGCGGCGGCGGGCGGCGGGAGCCGGGACCTCGGTGCGGATCGTCCGCCGCCACGACGTCCGGACGCGTTCCGGCTGATGAGCTGGGTGCAGGCCGGAAACCACCGGCCACGGCAGCGGCCCCCGGGCCCGCCGACCGTCTCTCGGGAAGGGTTCTCGTGATCCGCGCACTGACCGGATTCGCCACCAGAAACGCCTGGAAGGTCATCGTCCTATGGCTGGTGGCGGGGATCGGCCTGACCCTGCTCGGCCCGACGCTGTTCAACCGGGTCACCCAGTCGCAGTCCGGGGACTTCCTGCCCCGCAGCTACGACTCGGCCGCGGCGCTGCGGATCGCCGAGGACCACTTCGGCCTCGACCCGGACGCCACCGTGATCACCGTGCTGGTCGCCCGCACCGACGGCAAGCCGCTCACCGACGCCGACCACCAGCGCGTCCAGACCGAGGCGACCCGGCTCGGCGAGCGACGCGTCGTCATGCCGCGCAAGGAGGACGACCCCGAGTTCCTGGTGCCCGACCACTCGCAGACGCCCCGGGTCACCCCGGCGATGCTCGCCCCCGACCGCAGCTTCGAACTGCTCGCGGTCGAGCTGACCGGAGACGCCGGCAACGAAGGCGTGCAGGACGTCTTCCGGACGTTCCGGGACAGCGCCCGCGCCGACTTCGCCGAGGCCGGACTGCGCACCGGGTTCACCGGCGGCCTCGCCGAGGCCGCCGACAGCACGGACGCCAACAAGACGGCGGCGATGGTCGGCAACATCCTGCTGATGGGCCTGATCGTGCTGCTGAACGTGCTGGTCTTCCGCAGCGTGCTGGCCGCGGTGCTGCCGCTGCTCGCCGTCTCGATCGTCGGCGGCGCGGCGGCCGGCGCGGTGGCCGGGGCGGCGGCGCTCGCCGGCCTGAAGCTCGCCCCGTCCACCCAGAGCCTGGTCGGGGTGGTGCTGCTCGGCATCGGCGTCGACTACCTGCTGTTCCTGCTGTTCCGCTTCCGCGAGCAGCTGCGCGCCCACCCCGACCAGCCCATCCGTGAGGCCGCCGCCGAGGTGTCCGCCCGGGTCGGCACCGCGATCACCTCCGCCGCGCTGACCATCGTCGCCGCGTTCGCCACCCTGGGCGTCGCCAGCTTCGGCGAGTTCCGCTCGCTCGGCCCCGCCGTCGCCGTCGCCGTCCTGGTCATGCTGCTCGCCAGCCTCACCCTGATGCCCGCCCTGCTCGCCGCCTGCGGACGCGGCATGTTCTGGCCGTCCCGCACGCTGCGCCGCACGCCGCGCGACGGCGTCTCGGGCCGCTTCGGCGCCCTGGTCGCCCGCCGGCCGGCCGCGCTGCTGCTCGCCTCCGTCGCCCTGCTGGGCGGGCTGACCGCCGGCGTCGCCGGCATCACCATGGACTACGGCCAGGGCAACGCCACCTCCCGCACCCCCGCCGCCGCCACCGCCGCGGAGATCTCCCGCGCCCTGCCGGCGGGCGTCTCCGACCCGACCACCGTGTACGTCACCGCGAACAGCGGCGGCGTCGTCACCGCTCCCCAACTCGACGGCCTCTCGGCCGAGTTGTCCCGCGTCGACGGCATCGGCCAGGTCGGCCGGACCACCGTCAGCCCCGACGGCCTCGCCGCCCGCATCGACCTGTACCCGACCGCCGACGCGCAGAGCCGGCAGGCCCGCGACCTGATCGCCGGACCGCTGCGGACCGCCGTCGCCGCGCACACCCCCGCCGGGCTGACCGCCCACGTCGGCGGCACCGCGGCGATCTTCACGGACATCTCCACCGCCGTCGACCACGACCTCAAGCTGGTCTTCCCGGTCGCCGCCGCGCTCATCGCCCTCATCCTGCTGCTGCTCCTGCGCAGCCTGCTGGCCCCCGTCGTCCTGATGCTCGCCGTCGGCGCGGGATTCGCCGCCACGCTGGGCGCCGCCACCCTGGTCTTCCAGCACCTGAAGTCCGAACCCGGCATCAGCTTCACCCTGCCGCTGGTGCTGTTCCTCTTCGTCGTCGCCCTCGGCACCGACTACAACATCCTGATCACCGACCGCATCCGCGAGGAGATGCAGCAGCCCGGCAGCGCGCGCGCCGCCGTGGCACGGGCCGTCCGCCACACCACCCCGACCATCGCCACCGCCGGACTCGTCCTGGCCGGCTCCTTCGCCACCCTGGCCGCCACCCCCGGCACCGAGCAGATCGCCTTCGCCCTGACCCTCGGCATCCTGCTCTCCGCCGGCGTCCTCTCCCTCGTCCTCGTCCCCGCCGTCGCCGCCCTCCTCGGCCGCGCCCTCTGGTGGCCCCTGCGCACCACCCCCGCCCGCACCCCCGCCCACGCCCCCACCCCCACCCCCGAATTCGAACCCACCCGGCACTGACACCCCGCCGAATTCAATTCCCCCCACCCGTCCGCGCCGTCCCGGCACGCGACGGGTGGGGCATTTCATCGGCACGACACCGATCCGACGGAGACGCAAGTGCCCGCCGATTCCCCACAGGTCCTCTGACGGCGGGGCTCAGGTGCGTTCGGTGGTGCTGCGCAGGACGCAGAATTCGTTGCCCTCGGGGTCGGTGAGGACGGCCCAGCCGGTGCCGTCGGGGTTGCGGTGGTCGGCGGCGAGGGTGGCGCCGAGGGCGAGCAGGCGGGTGACTTCGGTGTCGCGGGGGGTGTCGGGGCGCAGGCAGAGGTGGACGCGGTTCTTGACCGTCTTCGGTTCGGGCACCTGGTTGAAGTAGAGCACCGGGCCGCCGCCGCCCAGCTCGACCTGGGTCTCCCGGTCGCCGGGGGCGGCGTCCGGGTCGAGCGGGCGGCCCGTCACCGCGGCCCAGAAGAGGGCCAGTTCGTACGCGTCGGCGCAGTCGATCGCCACGTTCTGCACTACCGAGACCATGCGGGCGAGTCTCCCCGATCCGGCCGCCGGACGCCAGCGGCGACGGACGCCGGCGCAGGCCGGGGACGGGCCTGCGCCGGCGGTGCGGAGTCCGGTCAGAGGGTGTCGCGGACCTTGATCTGGCCCCGGTCGACGGTGAAGTCCTGGTTGCCGAACCCGGGGCTCAGGCACTGCCAGATCTTGAGCAGGTCGCCGTTGTCGCGGCCGCCGCCCACGTCCACGCACATGGGGCGGCCCGAGCCGACGGTGTCGCGGACCTTGATCTGCCCCCGGTCCACGATGAAGTCCTGGTTGCCGAAGCCGGGGCTCAGACACTGCCAGATCTTCACCCGGTCCCCGTTGCTGCGCCCGCCGCCGACGTCCAGGCAGCGTTCGTTGCCGGTGCCGATGGTGTCGCGGACCTTGATCTGGCCCCGGTCGATCACGAAGTCCTGGTTGCCGAAGCCGGGGCTCAGGCACTGCCAGATCTTCGCCCAGTCGCCGTTGCTGCGCCCGCCGCCCACGTCGAGGCACATCGGGAGGCCGGTCGCGCGGGGCGAGGTGGCGGCGGTCGCGGGCGCCGCGACGGCGATCAGCCCGGCGGCGGCCAGCGCCGCGAGCACGGTGGTGAATCGGGACATGACGTACCTCCGAGGGTGCACCGACGGGTGTCGGCTCTCAACGGGTGGCCGGGGAACAGGCGCTCGGCGCGCACTGCCCGGTGTCCGCAAGAGTCGCAGCGGGCCGCCACGACACGCCCGGGTACGAACCACAGCCATCCGTTGGAGTGGCACGCGGTTTGAAACGCGGGTGACGGCGGATCAGCCGCACAGCCGCTCGAGTTCGGCGTCCAGGTCGAGGTACGAGGATTCGGTCCCGGCGGGGACCAGCGTGAAGGAGTCGATCAGGAAGCCGGTGACGGCCTCGCCGGGGATGCTGATGACGGCCTGCCCGGTGTGGCCGCGCAGGGTGACGTGCACGGTGCTGTCGGGGCCGGGCGCGACGACCACGTCGCCCCGGCCGGCCGGGGCGTGCCGGCCTTCGTTGAGCAGCTCGCGGCCGAACGACCACTCGACCGCCTCGTCACCGGGCCGCAGCGGCGGGAACAGCAGGCAGACGGCGTACGGCTCGGCGGAGTCGAAGCGCAGCCGCGCCTCGACGGCCGTCTCGGGGTAGGGGCTGTGCGGCAGGGTGACCCGGGTGGTCCAGTCGGCGGAGACGGGCATGCGGGGCACACTCCATTCTGTCCTCGGCAACGCTTCGTCGGTGGCTGCCGACGGCTACCCCGCCACGCCGGGTCCACCGCTTCCCGCGCCAAACCTTCACAACCGCGCGCCGGTACCGGGCGCACAAAGGAGTTGAGCTGGAGTCCACTCCAACGCCTACAGTGCCCGGCGGCGCACATCGCGCGAACGATCACGGGGACAAGGGGATTGATGATGCGTTACCGCACACTGGGCGGCACCGGCATCGAGGTCAGCGCGCACTGCCTGGGCACCATGATGCTGGGCTCCGTCGGCAACCCGGACCACCAGGAGGGCATCCGCCTGATCCACACCGCGCTGGAGCACGGGATCAACTTCGTGGACACCGCGGACATGTACTCGGCGGGCGAGTCGGAGGAGATCGTCGGCAAGGCGCTGCAGGGCCGGCGCGAGGACGTGGTGCTGGCGACCAAGGTGCACTTCCCGATGGGGACGGGGCCGAACCGGGGCGGGAACTCGCGGCGCTGGATCATGCGCGCCGTGGAGGACAGCCTGCGCCGGCTGCGCACCGACTGGATCGACCTGTACCAGGTGCACCGGCCGGACAGCCGCACGGACGTCGAGGAGACCCTGTCCGCGCTGGGCGACCTGGTCCGGCAGGGGAAGATCCGCACGTTCGGCTGCTCGACGTTCCCGGCGGCGGAGATCGTCGAGTCGCACTGGGTGGCCGAGCGCCGGGCGCTGCCCCGGTTCCGCACCGAGCAGCCGCCGTACTCGATCCTGGCGCGCGGCATCGAGTCCTCGGTGCTGCCGGTGGCGCAGCGCCACCGGATGGGGGTGCTGACCTGGAGCCCGCTGGCGTCGGGCTTCCTGACCGGGCGCTACCGCAGGGGCGGCACGGTGGACATGTCCTCGGGCCGGCCGGCGCTGCACCCGCACCGCTTCGACCCGACGCTGCCGGTGAACGTCCGCAAGCTGGAGGCGGTGGAGCAACTGGTCGTGCTGGCCGAGGAGTTGGGGTGCACGCTGCCGGAGCTCGCGGTGGCCTTCCCGCTGGCGCACCCGGCGGTCACCTCGGTGATCATCGGCCCGCGCACGGTGGAGCAGCTGACCGGCCTGCTGAAGGGCGCCTCGCTGGTGCTGGACGACGCGGCACTGGACCGGATCGACGCGATCGTCCCGCCCGGCACCGACGTGTACCACCCGGACGGCGCGTGGACCTCCCCCGCGCTCGCCCCGTCCGCCCTGCGCCGCCCTGCGGACGAGCGCGCGGCCGCGCAGTGACGCACGCCCGCACGGACGCCCGGTGACGGACGCCCGGTGACGGACGAGCGCGCCGCCGCGTCATCACACCCGAGCGGTGACGCACAGGTGCCCCGGCCGCCGCGCGCGCGGTGGC
>NZ_JBSGDD010000022.1:0-82051 GCF_053602195.1 Kitasatospora sp. NPDC004531
TGGGCGTGGGCCTCGCCCAGCGCGCCGCCGAAGATCCGGAAGTCGTGCGCGTAGGTGAACACGGTGCGGCCGTGGACGGTGCCCCAGCCGACGACCACGCCGTCGGTGTGCGGCTTCTTCGCCTCCAGACCGAAGCCCTGAGCACGGTGCCGGCGCAGCGGCTCCACCTCGTGGAACGAGCCCTCGTCCAGCAAAAGCTCGATCCGCTCCCGAGCGGTCAGCTTGCCCTTGGCATGCTGCGCCTCGGTGGCCTTCTCGCTGGGGCCCCGGCGGACCTGCTCGCGCAGCTCGTGGAGTTCGGCCACCCGGCTACGGGCGTCGGCCGGAGCCTCGCCGCCGACCGGCGCGTCGTGCAGGACCGTCATCTCGAACCACTCCACAAGGTCACGTGAGCCAGGGAACACCTCTTCTGCTACGACAGTACGAGCCAGTGCGCCCGCGTTTCGGCGTCGATTCCGTACAAGGTCGGAACCCGATCGCTGTAGAGGGCACACAGAAGGGGGCGCACACCCCTACCGCCGGGTCGCTTCCGGCAGGGGCCGGGGGATACCCCCCACCGGGATCGTCGGGACCGGTGAATTGGCAGGTCAGCGGCAAGATGGTGGGCATGCGAAGGCCGCCGGAACGCGGCCCTCCGGAAGGGGCGCGCGAGGGCCGGCGGCCGACTCGAACGGGACTGGGGAACGGCTGGATCGTAGGGATGCGCCAAAAGGCGGGATCAGCCCTTGGAGCCGTCCTCGGGACGCTCCTCGCCCCGGCGCAGATCCTCCTCGCGGCGGCGCAGATCCGCCTCCCACTGCTTGAGCATCTCCTCGTGCTGATCGTTGCCGCGCTTCAACGAGGCCAGGAACTCCGGGTCGTCGTCCGGCGCGAGCGGTCGCGGCCGCTCGTACCCCGCCCGCCCGGCCGCCGGCCCGTCCGGCCACGCCGCCCGGCGGCGGGCCCGGTTCTTGCCGGCCACCAGCCAGGCGATCGAGCCGACCAGCGGGAACAGCAGCACGATCAGCACCCACACCACCTTCGGCAGGTGGCGGATCTCGTCCTCGGGGGTGGTCAGACAGTCGATGAACGCCCACACCCACAGAGCCAGCAGGGCCACCGTGGGGACGACTCGCAGAAGCACAGCGCAGAACTCCGAAATACGTTCGAACAGGACCCTTGGCGGGGTCAGGTTAGCCCGTATCGGATACTGACAGGTATGGCATACGACGATCTCCGTTCCTTCCTCCGGGCCCTGGAACGGGAGGGCGACCTGAAGCGGATCAAGGTGGAGGTCGACCCCTATCTGGAGGTCGGCGAGATCGTCGACCGGGTGCAGAAGGCCAAGGGCCCCGCGCTGCTCTTCGAGAACGTCAAGGGCTCGGCGATGCCGCTGGCCATGAACGTCTTCGGTACCGAGCGCCGGCTCTCCAAGGCCCTCGGCCTGAAATCCCCCGACGACATCGCCGAGAAGATCGGCGGCCTGCTCAAGCCCGAGCTGCCGCAGGGCTTCACCGGCTTCCGCGAGGCCTTCGGCAAGCTCGCCTCGATGGCGCACGTCCCGCCGAAGAACGTGAAGTCCGGCGACGCCCCGGTGCAGGAGGTCGTGCTCACCGGAGAGGACGTCGACCTGGAGCGGCTGCCCGCGCTGTTCACCTGGCCCGAGGACGGCGGCTCCTTCTTCAACCTCGGCCTGACCCACACCAAGGACCCGGACTCGGGCGTCCGCAACCTCGGCCTGTACCGGCTGCAGCGGCACGACAAGCGCACCATCGGCATGCACTGGCAGATCCACAAGGACAGCCGCAACCACGCCGCGGTCGCCGCCAAGCGCGGCGAGAAGCTCCCCGTCGCGATCGCCTTCGGCTGCCCGCCCGCCGTCACCTACGCCGCCACCGCGCCGCTGCCCGGTGACATCGACGAGTACCTGTTCGCCGGCTTCGTCGCGGGCGAGCGGGTCCGCATGGTCGACTGCAAGACCGTCCCGCTCCAGGTCCCGGCGGACGCCGAGGTCGTCCTCGAAGGCTGGCTGGAACCCGGCGAGATGCTCCCCGAGGGCCCGTTCGGCGACCACACCGGCTTCTACACGCCGCAGGAGCCGTTCCCCGCGCTCACCATCGACTGCGTCACCATGCGCCGCCGCCCGATCCTGCAGTCCATCGTGGTCGGCCGGCCGCCCACCGAGGACGGGCCGCTCGGCAAGTTCACCGAGCGCTTCTTCCTGCCGCTGCTCAAGGTGATCATCCCGGACATCGTCGACTACGACCTGCCCGAGGCCGGCGGCTTCCACAACTGCGTGATCGTCTCGATCGACAAGAAGTACCCCAAGCACGCGCAGAAGGTCATGCACGCCATCTGGGGCGCCCACATGATGTCGCTGACCAAGCTGATCATCGTGGTGGACGCCGACTGCGACGTCCACGACTACCAGGAAGTCGCCTGGCGCGCCCTCGGCAACGTCGACTACAGCCGCGACCTGTCCGTCGTCGAAGGCCCCGTCGACCACCTCGACCACGCCTCCTACCAGCAGTTCTGGGGCGGCAAGGCCGGCATCGACGCCACCCGCAAGCTCCCCGAGGAGGGCTACACCCGCGACGGCGGCTGGCCCGAGATGGTCGCCTCCGACCCGGCGACCGCCGCCCGGGTCACCCGCCGCTGGAAGGAATACGGCCTGTGAGTACGGCCGCTTTTGAAGCCCCGAGGAGCAGGACCCGGGCGTTCCTGCGCCTGGTCATGATCGAGCACTCGATCTTCGCCCTGCCGTTCGCCTACATCGCCGCGCTCACCGCGATGTTCCTCGCCGACAAGTCCGTGCACTGGGGCGAGTTGTTGCTGGTCACCGTCTGCATGGTCGGCCTGCGGACCTTCGCGATGGCGGCCAACCGCATCATCGACCGCGAGATCGACGCCCGGAACCCGCGCACCGCCAACCGCGAACTCGTCACCGGCGCCGTCTCGCTGCGCACCGCGTACATCGGCTCCGCGATCGCGCTGGTGGTCTTCCTCGGCTCCGCGGCCCTGCTCAACACCCTCTGCCTGGTGCTGGCCCCCGTCGCCGTGATCCCGATGGTGGTCTACCCCTACGGCAAGCGGTTCACCGACTTCCCGCAGGCCATCCTCGGCCTCGCCCAGGCGATCGGCCCGGTCGGCGCCTGGCTCGCCGTCACCGGCACCTGGTCCTGGGACGCGGCCGTCCTCGGCCTCGCCGTCGGCATCTGGATCGGCGGCTTCGACCTCATCTACGCCTGCCAGGACGTCGCCGCCGACCGCGGCATGGGCGTCCGCTCGGTCCCCGCGCGGTTCGGCATCCCCGCCGCGATCAACGGCGCCCGGGTCTGCCACGCCCTCACCACCGCCCTGCTGGTCTGGTACGCCGTCCTCACCGACGCCGGCGCGTTCTTCTGGTGCGGGCTCGCCGTGGTGGCCGGCGCGTTCGTCTACGAGCACACCATCGTCAAGCCGCACGACCTCTCCCGGCTGAACCGGGCGTTCTTCTCCACCAACGGCTTCGTGGGGATCTCGCTGTTCGCCTTCGCGCTCATCGACCTGATCGCGCGCGGCCTGACTGTTTGACGACAGTCGGGCGCACAACCAGGGGCGCGGGGAACCGCGCGAGAGAGAACGCACCACGTCCGCAAGATCGCGACGCAGGACAATGACCTGCACGTGCTCGCGACCTTGCGGACGGGCCGTGCGCTTGCCGCGCAGCCCCCAGCCCGCAAAACCGTTGGCCCTGCCCGAGGCCCCGTCCCTAGGCTGGCGGCCATGCGCGTGCACTACCCCCGGACGCCGCACCTGCCGTGGTCGCCGGGTGCCGCCGCCGATGACATCCGCAGCGGTGACCTCTCCGGCCTCGCGGCGGCCGAGGTCGTCGTCACGGAGAAGCTCGACGGCGAGAACACCACCCTGTACGCGGACGGCCTGCACGCCCGTTCGCTGGACTCCGCGCACCACCCCTCCCGGACGTGGGTGAAAGCGCTGCAGGGCCGTCTCGGCCCCCGCATCCCGCCGGGCTGGCGGGTCTGCGGCGAGAACCTGTTCGCCCGGCACTCCCTCCCGTACAGCGGCCTCGACAGCTGGTTCTACGGCTTCTCGGTGTGGACGTCCGCCGACCGGTGCCTCGACTGGGACGCCACCGTCCGCTTCCTGCGCCGCCTCGGCGTCCCGACGCCGCGCGTGCTCTGGCGCGGCCGGTACGACGAACGCGCGCTGCGCGCCCTGCGGCTGGACCTGGACCGCCAGGAGGGCTACGTGGTGCGGACGGCGGCGGGCTTCGCGCGGGCGGAGTTCGGCAGCCGGGTGGCCAAGTGGGTCCGCCCGCAGCACGTCCGGACCAGTACGCACTGGATGCACGCGGCCGTGGTCGAGAACGGCCTCGGCCCGAACGCCCCGCTCTGGCACGTCCGTTCGGGCGGAGCGCCGGACGCCGCCGCGCTGGCCGAGACACTCCGCCTGCCCCAGCTCGCGCCGCTGCCCGAGCTCGCGCCGCTGCCCGAGCTCGCGCCGCTGGACGAGATGG
Organism: Kitasatospora sp. NPDC004531; assembly: GCF_053602195.1. Lineage (NCBI taxonomy): Bacteria > Bacillati > Actinomycetota > Actinomycetes > Kitasatosporales > Streptomycetaceae > Kitasatospora > Kitasatospora sp. NPDC004531. The sequence goes on from NZ_JBSGDD010000022.1 coordinate 4,499, forward strand.
CCGGCCGCCTGGACGAGCTCGGCCGCACCGGCGACGCCCGCCTGAACGGCGTCCTCGCCGCCGGTCTCCACACGGTCCGCCGCGAGCTGCTGCTGCCCCGCCTGGTGCCCGCCCTGGGCCTGCCGCAGGCCCGCCGGGTGGCCGACCTGGTCGGCCTGCACCCGCAGCTCGCCCGGCCGTACCCGGACGAGGAGCGGAGGGCCGGCCTGGTCCGGCTCACGCCCGCCGCCGACCTGGGGGTGCTGCACGCCCTCGCCGCCACCCTCGCCACCGGCGGCGAGGAGCGCGAGCAGGTCGCCTGGTCGGCCCTGCACGCGGAGGACGCCGGCCTGCTGGCGCCCGACCCGTTGGCGGAGCTCCGCGCGGGGCTGCGCCGGGCGCTGGAGGGCTTCGAACCGGACGTCCGCGACCGCTGCTGGGCGCAGGCCCGCGAGGCGTTCGCGGCGGGTCGGCTCACCACCGCCGAGGAGGCCCTCGCCGCGACCTGGGCCTGGCGCGAGGGCCGCTTCCCGCGCCTGACGCACCTGTGCGGCCCGGCCGGCAGCGGCAAGTCGACGTTCGCGGCGGGGCTGCCCGGCACCCGGATCGCGCTGGACGACCTGCGCGCGGCCCGCGGCTCGCGCGGCGACCAGCGCGACAACGCCGAGGTGCTGCGCGCGGGCCTCGCCGCGCTGGAGGACGCGCTGGCCGCGCCCGGCGGTGCCGCCGTCTGGGACGCCACCTCGCTCAACCGCCACCAGCGCTCCCACGTGCAGGCGATCGCCCGCCGCCGGGACGCCCTGCTGACCCAGGTGGTGCTGGTGGCCGACGAGGCCGAACTGGCCCGCCGCAACGCGGTCCGCGCGCACCCCGTCCCGCCGGAGGTGCTGACGGCGCAGCTGCACCGCTGGAGCCCGCCGTACCCGGGGCAGGCGCACCGCACCTGGTACGTGGGCGCGGGCGGCACGGTGGAGGACACGGCGGGCACTCTGGACGGCGAGGAGGACTGAGATGCGCCCCATCGAGCAGATCTGCCAGCGCATCCGCTGGGACGACCGGTTCGACCCGGCCAGGTTCACGCTGGGCGTCCGGCAGCGCGACGACCGCACCAAGCTCGTCCCGCTGGTGACCTTCACCGCCGCCGGGGACGTGCCCTGGCACCGGGTCCGGCACGTCGAGGCGGACGGCCAGGTGGTGTGGGACCGCGCCACCGGCGTCGACCTGCTCGACACCACCGCCGCCGGCCGGCGCACCGCGCCGCGCGTGCTGCCCGCGCCGTTCTTCACCCCGAGCACTCCGCACGCCTGGCACGCCGAGCGCGGCTGGCGGCCCGCCGACACCCAACCCGGCGTTCCCGTCGGGCAGTTGAGAGTCGTCACCTGGAACACGCTGTGGGACCGCTACGACCCCGAGCTGATCCACACCGCCCGCCGCCGCCCGCTGCTGCTCGCCGAGCTGGAAGCCGCCGACGCCGACGTGATCGCCCTGCAGGAGGTCGAGCCGGCCCTGGTGAAGCTGCTGTTGGCGCAGCCGTGGGTCCGGCGGGGCTACACGCTGGGCGCCGACCCGTTCGGCCGGGAGATCGACGGGCACGGGCTGCTGCTGCTCAGCCGGCTGCCCGTGCTGGAGGCCGGACGGCACGAGCTCGGCCCGCACAAGGCCGTCGCCGCGATCACCGTGCACACCGGTGAGAGCCTGCTCACCGTCGCCGCCGTCCACCTCAGCAGCGACCACTCGCCCGACGGCGCCGCCCGCAGGAAGGCCGAACTCGCCCTGCTGGCCGAGGGGTTCGGTGCGGTCGCGGGCGAGCTGCTGGTGCTCGGGGACTTCAACGACAGCACCTCGACGCCCGCCGCCGCCCTCGGCCTCGCCGACGCCTGGACGGAGGTGCACGGCCCCGAGGACCGCACCCCGACCTTCGACCCGGTCGCCAACCTGCTCGCCGCCGTCTCCTCCCTCACCGGCCGGGCCGGCCGCCTCGACCGGGTGCTGCTCCGCCCCGGCCGGGCCCGTGCCGACGATGCCCGCCTGCTCGGCCAAGTCCCCACCCGTGACGGCCTGTTCGCCTCCGACCACTACGGCGTCGCCGCCGACCTCGACCTCACCCCGGCCCCCGCCGCCGAGCGCCTCGACGCCCCGCCCACCGCCCGCACCGCCGTCGCCTGGCTGCCGCCCGAGCGGCTCCGGCCCCCGATCCAGCGCCTGCGCGCCGCACACGACCCGCAGCTCGACCGCTGGCCGCCGCACGTCAACCTGCTGTACGGCTTCGTCGCCGAACACGAATGGGACGCCGCACTGCCGCTGCTGGCCGAAGCCGCCGCCGAAGTGCCGCCGTTCACCGCCGAGTTGGCGGGCGTGCGGACCTTCGCCCAGCGGTCCGGACACACCCTCTGGCTCGACCCGGCCGCCGCCGACCCCGCCCCCTGGGCGGCCCTCCGACGCGCCCTGGAGCGCCGCTTCCCGCGCTGCCGCGCCCACGCCGACGGCTACCACCCGCACCTCACCCTCGGCCGGACGGACGACCCGCGCCGCGCCGCCGCCGACTGCGCCGCCGCGCTCCCGCCGATGACCGCCCCCGTCGGCGAACTCGTCGTCCTCGCCCGGCGCGGCGACGGCCCGATGCTCCCGCGCGCCACCGTCGCGCTCGGCACCGGCGAACTCCGCCTCCTGCCCGAGGCGTTGACCCCGGCACCTGTTGAACCGGCCGTTCCTGCAGTCGAGTTGACGGAGCGGATCGCCGCCGTCCTCCCCGGCGGGCTCCACCCCGTGGGATCCCGCCGACTGGGCTGCGCGCTGCCCGGCGCGGACCTCGACCTGGTCGCCGTACTGCCGGCCGGTGTCCAAGTCGCCTCCTTGGCAGCCGAGGTGGCCGCCGCGCTGCCCGAGGCCCGGAACATCCGCGAGGTGCGCGGCGCCCGTGTGCCCGGCCTCCGGCTGGACGTCGGCGCGCTGGCCGTCGACCTGGTGCTGGCCCCGGCCGACGGCCCGGCCGAGGACTTCGCGATCGCGTACAGCGCCGTCACCGACGCCGAGGCGGTGCTCGCCGCCGTCGGCGACCGCCACCGGGCGTTCGCCGCGCTGGCCCGCCGGGTCAAGGCGTGGACCCGGGCACGCGGCCTGGACGGCGCGCCGTACGGCCAACTCCCGTCGCTGGCCTGGACGGTGCTCGCGGCGCGGATCGTCCGGGAGAACGCCGCGGACGACCCCGACGAGCTGTTCCGCTGCTTCACCGAGGCCTGGGCCGCCTGGGACTGGCGCCACCCCGTCACCCTGCTCGGCGAACCCGCGCCCCCGCACCCCGACCCGGTGACGGTGCTGACCCCGACCGCCCCGGTCCGCAGCTGCACCACCCAGGTCGGCGCCGACGCCCGCGAACTGCTCGCCGAGGAGCTCTACCGCGCCTGGGAACTCGGCCCCGACCACCCCGAGCTGCTCGCCCCGCCCCCGCTGCACCGCCGCCACGCCGCCTGGCTGCTGCTGGACGCCGGCACCCCCGAGCGGCTCGGCGCGGTCAAGGGCCGCCTGCGCGCCCTGCTCACCGCCCTCGAACCCGCGCCCGGCGTGCACGCCTGGCCGCACCCGCTGCCGGGCCACCGGCTGGCGGTCGGCCTGGGCCCGCAGCCGCCCGACCGCGACACCCTCGACCGGATCACCGCCGCCTGGCTGCCCGGCCTGCCGGGCGTCACGGCCGCCCGCCTGCCCGGCGGCGAACTCGATCCGATCACGGAAACCCGACCGCCCGCCGCTGCGATGCGCCATGCTGGAACGAAGGACCCGACAAGATCCGGACGGGGATCACGATGATCGGCACACTGCAGTGCGTGGTGCTGGACTGCCACTACCCGGCGGGCCTGGCCCACTTCTATGCCGCCCTGCTCGGCGGCGAGGTCGACCGGCCCGACCCGCGCTGGACGCTGCACGAGGAGTGGTCCACCGTCCACCTGCCCAGTGGCCAGGTGCTCGGCTTCCAGCGCGTCGAGGACTACCGCCCGCCGATCTGGCCCGACCCCGGCCACCCGCAGCAGCTGCACCTGGACATCGAGGTCGAGGACGTCGCGGCCGTCGAACAGCGGGTGGTGGAACTCGGCGCCGAGGTCAAGGCCCGCCACGAGCGCTGGACGGTGTTCGTCGACCCGGCCGGGCACCCGTTCTGCCTGATCCCGCGCCACGGCTCCTGACCGGGCTCACGCCAGCTTCAGCACGTCCCCGACCCGCAGCCGGCCGGGCCGGGCGACGGACGCCAGCGCGCCCAGCTCGCAGTCCCGCTCGTGCGCGACGGTCTTCAGGATCTCCGGCGCGTGCGGCAGCCCGGGCTGCGCCGCCCCGACCATCACGCACCGCACGCTGGACCGGACGAACGCCAGCCGGACGCCGCCCTTCACCCGGCCCTCCCGGCCGTACCAGGCGTCCTCGGTGAACGGCGGCGTCCCGGGCGGGGTGCGCAGCAGCACGTTCGGCCGGAATCGGCGCTCGTCCACCACGGCGGACGGCACCGCCTCGGCGATCCAGTCCAGGGTGGCGGTGGTCAGCAGGCTCACCGGCAGCTCGTCGAAGTGCGAGACCGCGTCTTCGCGGGCCAGCCCGACGTCCTCCTGCTCCAGGTAGGCGCGCAGGAACGCGTCCGGGTCCGGCACCGGCATCCCCAGCGGGTCGAACAGCTCCGGGCCGTCGATCCGGCTGCCCAGCCGGGAGCTGAGCCGCAGCAGGCCGTCCATCCGCCGGAACCGCCGGGTGTTCTTCCCCGACCCGAACTTCCCGGCGCCGTCGCGCACCGCGTACAGCCGGTCGCCGACCAGTCCGCGCTCCTCCACCTCGACGGAGTCGAGCAACTCGCCGCCCGTGGACTTCACGGGGTAGCGCCACAAGCGCTCGACCACACCGACGATCTGAGACATGGCGGGAGCCTATCGCCGCCCCGCGCCGGTGGTCTAGACCAAGTCCCGGGCGTGGGCGGCCCGTTGGCCGAAACCGCTCCGCTCAGCCGATGCGCGCGACCGCCCGCACCGGCGCCCCGTCCGCCGCCGTCAACCGCATCGGGAACAGCGACACCTCCACCGGCAGCCCCGCCGCCTGCGCCGCCAGCAGCGGCGACAGGTCCGTCAGGTTCTCCGCGATCACCCCGCCGCCCTCCGGGCCCAGCAGCACCCGGTGCGCGGCCAGCGAGGGCAGCTCCGGCGCCGGGTCGTGCTCGTCCTTCAACTCGGCCAGCAGGCTGGCTACTTCAGGATTCGACGGCCCGGGATCCGGCGTCGGGTCCACCGACAGCGCGTCCACCCCGACGGTCCGCACGCCCGCCGCGACGATGGCTGCCGCGGCCTCCTCGGTCAGGTACGGATGCGCGAAGTAGCGGTCCGTTCCCCAGTACTTGGGCCACCCGGTCGCCAGTAGCAGCACCGTCCCCGGCCCCGACACCGCAAGCGCCGGCGCCAGGTGCCCGGCCGTCACCTCGCCCCGCGCCGGCAGCCCCCGCAGGTCCACCACCACCGCGGGCCCGGTGAACAACTCCAGCGGCAGCCCGTCCAACGTCGGCCACCGCACGTCCAGGTGGTACGGCGCATCCACGTGCGTCCCCGTCTGCGACCCCAGGTGCACCGCCATCACGTTCACCCCCTCCACCTCGGTCGTCAGCGCCGCCCGCAACTCCACCCCGGGATCCCCGGGGTACACCGGCATTCCGGACACCACGGGATGCGTCAGATCCACCAACTCCACAGCCATGCAGACCATTGTGGGCGCGGGAGACGGGCGCGCCCACCCGCGCGCCCACCCGCGCCCCGACCCGCGACAATGTCCCCCATGAGCACCCCCCGCCGCCCCTGGGTCGTCGGCGTCTCCGGCGCCAGCGGCACCCCCTACGCCGCCTCCGTGATCCGCGCGCTGCTGGACGCCGGCGAGTCCGTCGACCTGATCGTGAGCCGGGCCGCCCGGCTGACCATCCTGGACGAGACCGGCATCTCGTTCCGGGACGCGCACTGGAAGGCCGATCTGGCGCAGTGGCTGGCCCGGGACGAGAAGGAGCTGGACGACGTCCGCTACTGGCCCGCGGGGGACTTCGCGGCCGGCCCGTCCTCCGGCTCGTACCCGGCGAAGGGCATGCTGGTGGTCCCGGCCACCACCGGTGCCGCGGCCGGCATCGCGCTGGGCCTGTCGAAGGACCTGCTCCAGCGCACCGCCTCCGTCACGCTCAAGGAGCGCCGCCCGCTGGTGCTGTGCCTGCGCGAGACGCCGCTGACCGGCGGCACGCTGCGGCACCTGGTGTCCCTCGACGAGCAGGGCGCGGTGGTGCTGCCGGCCTCGCCGGGCTTCTACGCGGGGGGCTCGACCGCCCGGGAGCTGGTGGATTTCGTGGCCGGCCGGGTGCTCGACGCGGTGGGCGTCCCGCACGGCCTGTACCGCCGCTGGTCGGGCGCCCTCGGAGAAACCGGCAGCACCCCGGAAACCGGCTCGCGCCGGGGCGAGTGAGCGGCCTCGCCACGGGAGAGTATGTTCTCTGGGATACCCCGGTCGATCGGCGCTCGGCGCCTTGGATTCCAGAAAATGATCTTGGTTCTGGAAAGGTTCGGAAGGACGCGGCAGGTAATGGACTCTGTGGACAGACAGCTCATCCAGGCACTTCGTGAGAACGGCCGTGCCTCGTACGCCGAGCTGGGCCGTCTGGTGGGCCTCTCCGGGCCGAGCGTGACGGACCGGATCAACCGCCTTGAGCAGGCGGGCGTGATCACCGGCTACCGGGCGACCGTCAACCCGGCGACGCTGGGCTACGGCGTGACGGCGCTGATCGGCCTTCAACTGACCGACGCCGCCGACCACGACGACGTCTCGCACCGGCTGAAGGACCTCCCCGAGGTGGAGGACTGCTGGTTCATCGCGGGCGACGACTCGTACATGCTGAAGGTCCGGGTGCCGGACGTGGAGGGCCTGGAGTCGGTGGTGAAGCGGCTGTCCGGCACCAAGGGCGTCGCCCGCACCCGCACCACGGTGGTGCTCTCCACCAAGTGGGAGAACCGGGTCAGCGAATTGCCGCTGCACCTCGCCGAGTAGCGCACTAGGGTCGTCGCTTCACGAACCGTCAACTCCCGAGGATGGCCCCGAATGTCCCTGGTCGACCTGGAAGACCTGCGCGCCGCCCAGCGCCGGATCGCCGGCACGGCGGTCCGCACCCCGCTGATGCCCTGCCCGTGGGCGGAGCAGCCGGACGGGCGCCGGCTGTGGCTGAAGCCGGAAAACCTCCAGCCGACCGGGGCGTTCAAGGTCCGTGGGGCGTTCAACCGGCTGGCGGCGCTGACCGAGCAGGAGCGGGCCCGCGGCGTGGTGGCGCAGTCCAGCGGCAACCACGCCCAGGCGGTGGCGTACGCGGCGCAGCGGCTCGGCATCAAGGCGGTCGTCGTGATGCCGGACACCTCGCCCGCCGTGAAGATCGAGAACACCCGCTCGTTCGGCGCCGAGGTGCTGGTCGTCCCGGCCGACCGGCGCGACACCGTCCCGGCCGAGCTGGCCGCCGAGCACGGCTACGTGTGGGTGCCGCCGTACGACGACCCGTACATCGTGGCGGGGCAGGGCACGGTCGGCCTGGAGATCGCCGAGGACGCCCCGGACGACCTGGACACCGTGCTGGTGCCGGTCTCCGGCGGCGGCCTGATCGGCGGAACGGCGGCGGCGATCAAGCTGACCTGCCCGGGCGTGCGGGTGATAGGGGTGGAGCCGGAGCTCGCGGCGGACGCGCAGGAGAGCCTGCGCAAGGGCATCCGCACCGCCTGGCCGATCGCCGACACCTACCGGACCATCGCCGACGGCCTGCGCACCCCGTCGGTGGGCGTGCTCCCGTTCGAGCACCTCACCGCGTACGTGGACGACATCGTCACCGTCTCCGAGCAGGAGATCCGTGACACTGTCGCGCTGCTGGCCCGCCGCGGCCGGCTGGTCGCCGAGCCGTCCGGCGCGGTCGCCCCGGCGGCCTTCTTCCACCGGGCCGAGCAACTCGGCGGCCGGGTCTTCGCGGCGGTGGTCAGCGGCGGGAACGTGGAGCCCGCCCTGCTGGCCGAGCTGCTGGCGCTCTAGGCGTAGTCTCGACTGGCCAACGAATCGAAGGACCGAGGAGGCGGAGCGCCGCATGGACGCAGGGCTCAAGCGCGAGCTGGAGGCGAAGGTCTACGCCGGTGAGCGGCTGACCCGCGAGGACGGGATCGCGCTCTACGAGAGCGACGACCTGGCCTGGCTGGGCGGCCTGGCCCACCACGTGCGGACGCAGAAGAACGGCGACGTCGTCCACTTCAACGTCAACCGCCACCTCAACATGACCAACGTGTGCAGCGCCTCCTGCGCGTACTGCTCGTTCCAGCGCAAGCCGGGCGAGAAGGACGCGTACACGATGCGCATCGAGGAGGCCGTCCGGCTCGCCAAGGCGATGGAGTCGGAGTCCCTCACCGAGCTGCACATCGTCAACGGCCTGCACCCGACCCTGCCGTGGCGCTACTACCCGCGCTCGCTCAAGGAGCTGAAGGCCGCGCTGCCGAACGTCTCGCTGAAGGCGTTCACCGCGACCGAGATCCACTGGTTCGAGCGGATCAGCGGCCTGTCGGCGAGCGAGATCCTGGACGAGCTGATCGAGGCCGGCCTGGAGTCGCTGACCGGCGGCGGCGCGGAGATCTTCGACTGGGAGGTCCGCCAGCACATCGTCGACCACGACACCCACTGGGAGGACTGGTCGCGGATCCACCGCCTGGCGCACGAGAAGGGCCTCAAGACCCCGGCCACCATGCTGTACGGCCACATCGAGGAGCCCCGCCACCGGGTCGACCACGTGCTGCGGCTGCGTGAGCTGCAGGACGAGACCGGCGGCTTCCAGGTCTTCATCCCGCTGCGCTACCAGCACGACTTCCACGACTCCAAGGACGGCAAGGTCCGCAACCGCCTGATGGAGCGCACCGAGATGGCCACCGGCGCCGAGGCGCTGAAGACCTTCGCGGTGTCCCGTCTGCTGTTCGACAACGTCCCGCACGTCAAGGTGTTCTGGGTGATGCACGGCGTCACCACCGCGCAGCTGGCGCTCAGCCACGGCGCGGACGACATGGACGGCTCGGTGGTCGAGTACAAGATCACCCACGACGCGGACAACTTCGGCACCCCGAACAAGCTGGGCCGCGACGACCTGCTCCAGCTGATCCGGGACGCCGGCTTCCGCCCGGTCGAGCGCAACACCCGCTACGAGATCATCCGCGAGTACGAGGGCCCCGACCTGCTGCGCCGGGAGACCCCGCAGGCGATGCGCCTCTGACGCCCCGCCCGCACGCTCCCACGCGCGCCCGGCGGCCGGTTTCCGGCCGCCGGGCGCGCGTGCAATCCAGGGGGCGCGTGGGGCTGCCGTGCACCACCCGGCACGCCGCCCACCACCGGAGATGCAACTCCGGGCTCGTACGCTCACAGGCTCATCACACAGCCCGGGTTCCACGGCGTCCCCCGGGTCTGGGAGGATCGGCGACATGTCCGGTTCCCATCGCTCCGCCTCGCACCGCCGCTCGGCCCCCGCGCCGGCCCCCCTGGGCGAGCACGAGCAGACCCAGGGCCGAGCCGCGAGCCGCCGCCGTCGCAAGCCGAAGCCGCGCCGCGCCGCCAAGCTCACCGTCGGCACCGCGACGCTGCTGGCCCTGACGGCCGGCTGGTTCACCGTCGGCCCGGGCCGCGGCTTCGAGGGCGAGACCGCCAGCGCCGCACCGGACCGCGAGCCCGAGGCCGCCCCCGTCAAGGCCGCCGACTCGCGCACCGAGCCCCCGGCCGCCGACCGCTCCGCCCGCGACCGGATCACCTCCATCCCGGGCCTCGGCACCGACTGGAACGCCAAGATCCCCGCCGAGACCCGCCAGGTGCTGGTCGCCAGCGGCAAGGACAAGAACTCCTCGGACAACACCGTCACGCTGTGGACCCGCGGCGACGACGGCGGCTGGCGGGCCGGCCAGTCCTGGCCCGCCCACAACGCCTACAAGGGCTGGACCAGCGACCACCGCTCCGGCGACCTGCGCAGCCCGATCGGCCTGTTCTCGCTCACCGACGCCGGCGGCCGCAACGCCGACCCCGGCTCCAAGCTGCCGTACGACCACAACCCCAAGTTCGTGATGGGCGGCCGCGGCTTCAACAACGAACCGCTGGCCGGTTCCTTCGACTACGTGGTCGCGATCAACTACAACCGGGTGGTCGGCTCCTCCCCGCTCGACGGCCGCTTCCCGGAGGGCGCGGCCAAGGGCGGCGGCATCTGGCTGCACCTCGACCACGGCGGCCCCACCCACGGCTGCGTCTCGCTGACCGAGGACCACATGGTCGAGCTGATCAAGACCCTGGACCCCGCCCTGCACCCGATGATCGCCATGGGAGACGCCCAGTCGCTGGCGGCATGACGGATTCCGGTTGTCAGGCCCCTACAGCTTCCGGCATCCGATCCTGTACCAGGGCGTTACCGCCCGACTCGTCGGTAACCCGGTTGAGTGGCAGTATGACCGCCTCCCGCATCGTGGCGCTGGGCCACTACCAGCCGCCGAAGATCCTCACCAACGACGATCTCTCGGCGATGGTCGACACCGACGACCAGTGGATCCGGAGCCGGGTCGGCATCCGCACCCGGCACATCGCCGAGGACGAGACCCTGGTCGACCTCGCCGCGGGCGCCGCCCAGAAGGCCCTGGCCCGCGCGGGAGTCACCCCCGACCAGATCGACCTGGTCGCCATCGCCACCTGCACCGCCCTGGACCGCAGCCCCAACACCGCCGCCGCGGTCGCCGCCCGGCTCGGCATCCCCACCCCCGCCGCGTACGACGTGAACACCGTCTGCTCGGGCTTCTCCTACGCGCTGGCCACCGCCGACCACGCCATCCGGGCCGGCGCCGCCACCCGCGCCCTGGTGATCGGCGCCGAGCGGATGTCCGACATCGTGGACTGGACCGACCGCACCACCTGCGTGATCTTCGCGGACGGCGCCGGCGCGGCCGTCCTGGAGGCCGTCCCCGACGAGCGCTCCGGCATCGGGCCGGTGGTGTGGGGCTCCGAGCCGGAGAAGGGCGAGGCGGTGGTGATCAGCGGCTGGCAGCCGATCATCAGCCAGCAGGGCCAGACCGTCTTCCGCTGGGCCACCACCCAGGTCGCCCCGCTGGCCCGCCGGGCCTGCGAGAAGGCCGGCCTGGACCCGTCCGAGCTGCGCGGCTTCGTCGCCCACCAGGCCAACCTGCGGATCATCGACGCCATCGCCGGCAAGCTCGGCCTGGCCGAGGACGCGGTGGTCGCCCGCGACGTGATCGAATCCGGCAACACCTCCGCCGCCTCCATCCCGCTCGCCCTGTCCAAGCTGGTCGAGCGCGGCGAGCTGCACAGCGGCGACCCGGTGCTGCTGTTCGGCTTCGGCGGCGGCCTCGCCTACGCGGGCCAGGTCGTGCGCTGCCCCTGACGGGCGGCCCGACCCGCGAACACGGCGCAGGGGCGGTCGGGAGACACTCTCCCGACCGCCCCTGCGCTTCTTGATTCCGGTGCGGATGACGCCCCGCGGTACGTCGGCGAACCTCCCCCGAGGACACGGCCGCGTCCGACGCACCCCGGACAGGAACCGGGGCCGGGCGCCAGTGGACTGGTCTCTGTTACTTCGGCGGCTTCTTTCCGGTGACTCCGAGGTACACCTGGAGCGCCAAGCTGGGCTTGAGGTCCTTGACCTTCACGCCCCACGAGGTGAACGCCTTCGAGTGCTCCGCGGCCGCGGCCAGCAACGTCACCAGGGCGCCGGCGACCGCCGACCCGTCGACCGTCTTGTCGGTCTTGCCCTGCGTGTTGCGAACCGCCTCGGCGAGTGGATGCGCCACCGAGTTGAGGACCTTCATACGGATCTTGAAGAACCGCTTGTCCCCTTCCGCTGCACCGAGCGTGACCACTCGGAGAATGGCGTCATTCTTGCGCCAGAAGGCGAGGAATCCGTCCACCAGTTCTTCAGAAGTGGCGAAGCCGGTCTTTCCCGCCCAGGACTTTCCATCGACGAGCTCTTTGAGCCCGGCGCTGTCCTCGGCCATTTCCTCGGCGATCTCAAGGACTGCGCCCTCGACATCCGGGAAGTACTGGTAGAAGGTCGCGGGGGAGGTACCCGCCATACGGGCGACGTCGATGACCTTGACGTCCCGGTACGGCGACGTGCTGAGCATCTCGCGGAGGCAGTCGAGCAGCTTCTGCCGCGTCTCCTGTCCGCGCCGCCCGGCGACGCGACCGTCGACGGTGCGAACTTGTCCTGTCATGCCGTCAGCTTACCGTGGCACGATCTTGGCGCGATTCGGTAGTGCGACTATTAGTCCGCCCGTGGGGAGAATCAACGACTTTTCAGCGTGTGTTGTTGCCCCCCCGTGCACTGATGACCTCACAGCGTGACGGCAAGTCAGCTTCGACGGGTTCGAGCGGGTCGGCGGGCCCCCTCGGGGGCACGCCCGGGGCCGGGCCGGGGCGGGTGACACGGGCGGGGGAGATTGGCTCCAGGACGGCGGGCATTGGAGAATCGGGGGCGCGCCACCGCCGGGGGGCGTTGGCGAAGGGGAGGTGGCTGCGGAGTGGACCAGCTGACGGCGCACGATCCGAGGCGGATCGGGCCCTTCGAGGTGCTCGCCCGGCTCGGCGCGGGCGGCATGGGCCTGGTGTACCTGGCCCGGTCGGCCTCGGGCCGCCGGGTGGCCATCAAGACCGTCCGCAGCGAACTGGCCGAGGACAACCTGTTCCGGGTCCGCTTCGCCCGCGAGATCGCCGCCGCCAAGACGGTCGGCGGCTTCTACACCGCCGCCGTGGTGGACGCCGACGCCGACGCCGCCGTGCCCTGGCTGGCCACCGCCTACGTGCCCGCGCCCTCGCTGGAGGACCTGGTCACCGACTGCGGCCCGCTGCCCGCCGACGCCGTCCGCTGGCTGACCGCGGGCATCGCCGAGGCCCTGCAGTCCATCCACGCCGCCGGGCTGGTGCACCGCGACCTCAAGCCGTCCAACGTGCTGGTCGTCGAGGACGGCCCGCGGGTGATCGACTTCGGGATCGCGGCCGGCGTGTCGAGCACCCGGCTCACCATGACCAACGTCGCGGTCGGCACCCCCGCCTACATGTCGCCCGAGCAGGCCCGCGACAGCCGCAGCGTCACCGGCGCCAGCGACGTGTTCTCGCTCGGCTCGCTGGTGGTGTTCTGCGCCACCGGCCACCCGCCGTACCGGGGCACCAACCCGGTCGAGACGGTGTTCCAGCTGCTGCGCGACCAGCCCGACCTGTCCGGGCTGCCCGCCGAGCTGGTCGATCTGGTCCGGGCCTGCATGCGGCCCGCGCCCGAGCACCGGCCGACGCCCGCGCAGATCCAGGCCGAACTGGCCCCGCACCTGTTCTCCCGGGCCGACGCCTCCGGCGAGGCCGGGGACTGGCTGCCGCCCGCCGCGCTCGACCTGATCGAGGCCAAGCGCAGCAGCCGCCGCCCGGTCAGCCAGCAGCCGCCGCCGCCCCGGCCGGTCGCGGTGCCGCCGCAGCCGGCCGCCCCGCCGCTCTCGCAGGCCGCGCCGGTCGGCGCGCCGTCCGAGGCCGAGGTGGCCACCGAGCGGGTCCGGCCGCACCACGGGGCGGCGGCCGGCGCGCCCGGCGACGGCGGGATCCGGCTGGCCGGCGCGCACGTGCCGATAGGCCCCGGCCCCCGGGTGGAGCCGGTGGCCCCGTCCGCCGCCCCGGTCGGCACCGACTGGGTGCGCCGCACCTCCGCCCCCGCGGCCCTGCCGCCCGCCCCGCCGCAGCCGCCCGCCGCCCGCTGGCGGCCCTGGCGGTTCCGGATGTCCAACGACGTGTGGGGCACCCCCGTGGTCGCCGACGGGACGCTGTTCGTCTCCAGCTTCGAGGTGCACGCCCTCGACATCGGCTCCGGCGAGCGCCGCTGGAAGACCCGCGACGTCGCCTGGGCGCTGGCCGTGGACGGCGGCCGGGTGCACGCCGCCGACGGCCCGCACCTGTACACCGTCGACTCCGTCGACGGCACCGAGCGCTGGCGCACCTCCCTGGACGGCTGGGTGTACTCCCTGGACGCCGCCGACGGCGTGCTCTGCTGCGGCATCCGCGGCGGCGGCGTGCAGCTGCGCTCGGCCGCCAGCGGCGCCGAACTGTGGCGCGCCGACGACGCCCAGCAGGAGTACGAGAACCCGCAGTCCGGCCCCGCGCTGATCGCCGGCGCCGCCTACTACCAGGGCTCCGGCCGCCTGCACTGCGTGGACCCGCGCGGCAGCGGGGTGCGCTGGGCCGTCCCGGTCAGCGGCAAGGTCCCGGCCCGCCCGGTGGAGCGCGGCGGCGTGCTGTACCTGACCTCCGGCCAGCGGGTGCACGCGCTGGACGCCGCCACCGGCGCCGAGCGCTGGCGCTTCGACGCGCCCGTGGTGCTGTTCACCCCGCCCGCGGTGGACGACCGGGCGGTGTACGTCGCCGACTACCTCGGCACCCTGTACGCCCTGGACGCCGCCACCGGCCACGGCCTGTGGCACGCCGCCACCGCCTCCCGGCAGGGCGCCGAGCCCGCCGTGGTCGCCGACGGCACCGTGCTGCTGGGCTCCGGCGACACCCTGTTCGCCTTCGACAGCGCCACCGGCCGGGAACGCTGGCGCTACGCGGCGCGCGCCGACCTGGTCGGCTCCCCGGCCGTCGCCGACGGCCTGGTCCACCTGGGCAGCCGCGACCACTCGCTGCACACCCTGGAACTCGCCACCGGCCGGCTGCGCTGGGAACTCGGCACCAAGGGCGAACTGACCGGCTCCCCGGTCGCCGTCGACGGCCGGGTCTTCGTCGGCTCCAAGGACCGCTGCGTGTACGCGCTGGACTCCTTCTACGGCACGGCCGTCCCGCACTGATGTTCGGCCGGTATTCGCCGTAGGGGGACGACCGCCGGTCGCGCCATGCCGTACCCTCCCGGAACGATCACCGCGATGCGGTGATCGACCAAGGGAGGGAACCCGTATGTCCATCGCCTTCGACCGGCGCCGCTCCGCCGTCGCCGCGGCCGCCCTCGGCGTGGTGCTCGCCGCCACCGGGGCCGTCGCCCCCTCGGCGGGTGCCGCCGTGCACACGGTCGCGCCGACCGGCCTGCGCACCATGCCCAGCACCGACTGCGCCGGCGGCAGCGTGCTCGGCCTCACCGACGTCACGCTGTTCGCCGACGCCTCGGACTCCGGGTCCGTGGAGTTCCAGCTGCTGCGCTCCGGTACCGGGGCGACCGTCGAGGACGTCACCCTGTCCGCCACTCCGGGAACCGCCGCGGTCCACCAGGTGTCCCGCACCCTGCTGACGGCCGCGGCCGGCGGGGCGGTCACCGACTTCGACTGGAAGGCCCGCGCCCAGGGCGGACAGGTGCCCGGCGACTGGTCCGCCACCTGCCACTTCCGCTACGACCCGACCGTGCCCACCGCCGCTCCGACGGTGTCCGTCCCCAGCGGGCTGGTGATCGGCACGCCCGCGCAGATCACGGTGACCGCCGGGCCCGGCGACCCGCCCGCCGCCTACACGGTCCAGGTCGGCAGCGACGCCCCGAAGACCGTCACCGCCGACGCCTCCGGTGCCGCGGTCGCCACCGTCACCCCCGTCAGCGGGTACAGCAACCTGAAGGTCACCCCGCTGTCCCCGGGCGGGAACCCGGGCCCGGCGGCCACCGTCGGGCTGTACGCGGCGCAGCCGCCGCAGCCGCCGCAGACCGCGCGGGTCGCCGGTGACATCGACGGCGACGGTGTGCCCGACCTGCTGCTGGTCGGCGGGCAGACCGGCCTCGGCGACGGCCTGTGGCTCGCCAAGGGCCTGGGCGGCGGCGCGCTCGCCCCCGCCGTCCAGGTCGGTGCGGCCGGTACCGGGCGGAACGCGCCGGGCAGCGCCGCCGACTGGAACGGCGTGCTGGCGATCGGCGGCCGCTTCAACGGCAGCACGGCGGACAGCGTGCTGGCCTACTTGCCGAGCGTGGGCACCGGCACCGCGCTGCCCTACGCGGCCGGCGCGTTCGACCCGTCCAGGTCGGTCAACATCGGGCCGCAGGTCTTCGACGACGGCACCAGGCGGGTCGAGCGGATCGCCGACGGCGGTGAGCTGTACCAGGCCGGGAACGGCTCCCCGACCGGCAACAGCACCGTGGACAACCTGCTGGTGCTGGCCGGCGGCAAGCTGAACCTGATCGGCAGCGCCGGCATCCCCGGCGCCTACGGGTCGCTGTGGACGTCCGTCGAGCTGAGCGACACCAACCCGGCCGGCACCGGGGACTGGCACGGCTGGTCCATCACCACCGCGGTGCTCGGCGCGGGGCGCCAGCCCGGCCTGTTCGCCCGCAACGACGCGGACGGCTCGCTCTACTACTACGCCGCCTCGAAGCTGACCGGGCCGTTCCTCGGCGACCCGATCGGCGCCCCGGTGCTGGTCGCCGTCGGCGGCTGGGACGCGGCGAGCAAGCCGATCCTGCGGGGCACCGACCTGGACGGCGACGGCCTCGCCGACCTGTGGGCGGTGGACGCGCAGGGCAACGCCACCGGCTACCGCTTCGACGGCACCGCGCTGACCGCGCTGGCCACCTCGTCGGTCCTGCCGGCGAACTGATCCGGAGCCCGTGGGCCCCGGAGCGAGTCCGGGGCCTACGGGTGGCGGTGCTGCCAGCCGGCCCAGGCGGAGGCGACCATGGCGCGCACGTCGTGGCGGGCCGTCCAGTCGAGTTCGCGGCGGATCAGCTCGGCGGAGGCCACCACCCGGGCCGGGTCGCCGGGGCGGCGGGCGGTCACCTCGGGCGCGGTGTCCAGGCCGGTGACCTCGGCGATCTCGGCGAGCATCTCGCGCACCGAGGCGCCGCGGCCGGTGCCGATGTTGAGGGTCAGCCGGACCTGCCCGTCGGTGTCCAGCCGGCGGACGGCGGCGACGTGCGCGGAGGCGACGTCCGAGACGTGGATGTAGTCGCGGACGCAGGTGCCGTCCGGCGTCGGGTAGTCGTCGCCGAAGATCAGCGGGGGCAGCCCGGCGGTGAGGCGCTGGAAGGCCAGCGGCACCAGGTTGGCCGCGCCCGGGTCGGACAGCTCGGGGGAGGCCGCGCCCGCCACGTTGAAGTAGCGCAGCGAGACCGCGGACAGCCCGTACGCCTCGGCGCAGGCGTTCAGCAGCCACTCGCCGGCCAGCTTGGTCTCGCCGTAGGGGTTCATCGGCAGGCACGGCGTGGACTCGGTGACCAGGTCGACGTCCGGCATGCCGTAGACGGCGGCGGAGGAGGACAGCACCACCCGGCGCACGCCCGCGTCCACCGCGGCGGCCAGCACGATCCGCAGGCCCTCCACGTTCTCGTGGTAGTAGCGCAGCGGCTGGGCGACCGACTCGCCGACCTGCTTGCGGGCGGCCAGGTGCAGCACGCCGGTGACGCCGTGCTCGGCGAGGACGCGGTCCAGCAGCGGGCGGTCCAGCGTGGAGCCCGTCACCAGGGGGACGCCGGGAGGCAGGTGGGCGGCCGCGCCGGTGCTCAGGTCGTCGAGGACGACCACGGACTCGCCGGCCGCGGCCAGCTCCCGTACGACATGACCACCGATGTAGCCGGCCCCGCCCGTGATCAACCAGGTCATGGCCCCGATCCTAGACGGCCGCCTTCCGGGGGCCGGAGGGTGTGTCTGGCCAGGGATTCGGACATTTCGCTGAAATGCTGACAAAGTTCTGCCCTGCGACCGGAGGTGCTGCCGTGCGCCCGAAGAAGGAACCGACCCGCCCGCTGCCGGCCGGACCCCGGCCCACCGGCCCCAAGCTGTGGCTCGGCCCGGCGGCGCTGCTGGCCTCGACGGCGCTGCTTCTCACCGGCTGCTCGGGCGGCGGCAAGGGCTCCGGGTCGAACACGGCGGCCGGCGCCGCCGCCACCACCGCGCCCGCCCCGTCCAGCAGCAACCAGCTGGAGCAGGACTACCAGCAGGTGATCTCGCAGGTGCTGCCCTCGGTGGTGCAGATCACCGCGGGCGACAGCCTCGGCTCCGGGATCGTCTTCGACGACCGGGGCGACATCGTCACCAACGCGCACGTGGTCGGCACCGCGCAGACCTTCACCGTGACGCTGGCCAACAGCACCAGACCGCTGGACGCCACCCTGGTGGGCAGCTACCCGCAGTCCGACCTCGCGGTGATCAGGCTGAGCAGCCCGCCCGGGGGGCTCAAGCCCGCGACCTTCGCGGACAGCGCCAAGGTCGCGGTCGGTCAGATCACGCTGGCCATGGGCAGCCCGCTGGGCCTGTCCAGCAGCGTCACCCAGGGCATCGTCTCGGCGGTCGGGCGGACCGTCAGCGAGCCGCAGAACGCCGGCTCGCCCGGCGCCACCATCGGCAACATGGTGCAGACCTCGTCCGCCATCAACCCCGGCAACAGCGGCGGAGCGCTGGTCAACCTCTCCAGCCAGGTGATCGGGATCAACACGCTGACCGCCGTGGACCCGGAGCTGGGCGGCTCGGCCGCGCCCGGCATCGGCTTCGCGATCCCCGCCGCCACCGTGACCAGCATCGCCAACCAGCTGATCAAGGACGGCAAGGTCAGCAACTCCGGGCGGGCCGCGCTCGGGGTGACCGTCCGCCCGTTCTTCGACTCGAACTTCCAGCCCGCCGGGGCGGCGGTCGTCTCGGTGGCCTCCGGCGGCCCGGCCGCCTCCGCCGGGCTGCAGGCGGGCGACGTGATCACCAGGATCAACGACACCACGATCACCAGCCCCTCCGCGCTGACCACCGCGCTCGCCTCCTTCTCGCCCGGCGACAAGGTGACCGTCGGCTACCAGCGCGACGGCAAGGACCAGAGCGCCGACGTCACGCTCGGGACGCTGTAGCCCCGCCCGCTCGGACCCGGAGTGCCGTACCGCGCAAGGGAGACGGCACCCCGGGTCCGTTCACGCCGGCCACCGGCCGCCGTCAGCTCTTTCCGGCCCGGGTGCGCCAGGGGAGCTCGACCGTCACCGCCGTCGGGCCGCCGGCCGGGCTGTCCACCACGAACACCCCGTCCACCGACTCGGCGCGCTCGGCCAGACCCGTCAGCCCGCCGCCCGGGCGTATCTCGGCACCGCCCCTGCCGTCGTCCTGCACCGTCAGCATCAGCCGGTCCTCCTGCCGCCACACGTCCACCGAGGCGGAGCGGGCGCCGGAGTGCTTGGAGGCGTTGGTGAGCAGCTCGCTGACGGTGAAGTAGGCGATGCCCTCGACTGCCGAATCGGGGCGCCCCTCGCCCAGCTCCACGTGCACCTTGACGCCGCCGGGCAGCGTGCAGCGGGCCGCGACCGAGGACAGCGCCGCATCCAGGCCGCGGTCGGTCAGCACCGCCGGGTGGATGCCCCGGGCCAGATCGCGCAGCTCCTGCAGGGCGAGCTTCACCTCGCCGTGCGCCGCGTCGACCATCTTCTGCGCGGCCACCGGGTCCTCCGTCAGCTTCTCCTTGGCCAGGCCGAGATCCATCGCCAGCGCCACCAGCCGGGCCTGCGCGCCGTCGTGCAGATCCCGCTCGATGCGGCGCAGATCGGCCGCCGCGTGATCGACCACCGCACCCCGGTCGTCCTCCAGCTCGCGGACCCGCTCGACCAGCGCGCCCGGCGACAGCAGGCCCTCCGCCAGCAGCCGGGAGACCCACGCCAGCCCCCGCATCGCCCACGGCAGCACCGGCCAGCCGACCGTCAGCAGCACCACCGTCACCGTGAAGCTGATGATGCCCCAGGGCAGCATCAGCAGGCAGTACAGCGCGCTGCGCCAGCTCAGCCCGTCCGACAGCGAGGCGATCACCCAGCCGGCCACCCCGGGGCGGGCGGCCACCAGCGGCGGCGGCTCGGCGACCCGGCTGCCCAGCGAGGCCCGGGCCCGGATCCGGCCCAGCCGGCCGAACAGCCGGCAGCACGTCAGCCCGAAGGCCAGCAACGGCAGCCCCACCACCGTCACCGTCATGCCGATGCCCGCCGTCAGCAGCGTTGCCATCACCGTGAAGGCGGCCAGGCCGATCGGCAGGTTCAGCAACTCGTGCTGGACCCGCTGCCACATCTCCGCCCCGTACAGCGACGGACGCTTCGCCCCGTCCTTCATGGTCGGCGCCCTCTCCTGGTGCTCGCCGGTCTCTTGACGATCACCAGCATCCAGGTTGCGGACCACGCGCCGCCATGGTGCTGCACTCCGTCTTCGTCCGGGGGTTATCCCCACCCCCGGTGCTGAACCCCGCTGCCGCCGGGCCCGCAAGCCAATTCCGACGGGTGTCCACCGGACGTCTTGCAGAACGGGCGGATGGGGGAGTAGACGAGCGGTGCACATAGACTCCCGCGATAGCGATGGTTATGGACGGGCAAAGAAGAAGGGCGTGACCCATGGAGTGGCAGCCGCTCGCTGCCGACCCCGCCGCCGGCAGCGGCTACTTCGACGCCTACGCGGCGATCGGCCTGCTGGCGGTCATCGGCGTCCTCTTCGTCGCGGTGGCGTTCACCGCCAACCGCCTGCTGCGGCCGGTGGTCGACACCCCGGAGAAACTGCTCGCCTACGAGTGCGGCGTCGACCCGGTCGGCGAGGGCTGGGCGCACACCCAGATCCGCTACTACGTCTACGCCTTCCTGTACGTGATCTTCGCGGTCGACGCGATCTACCTGTTCCCGTGGGCCACGGTGTTCGCCGCCGCGGGTTTCGGGGCGGTCACGCTGGTGGAGATGTTCGTCTTCATCGGCTTCCTCGCGGTCGGACTGCTCTACGCCTGGAAGAAGGGCGTTCTGGAATGGACGTGACGCACTCCCACGGGACGCCCGGTCAGGGCCCGGTCCCGCTCGGTATCCCCGACCCGGCCAACCCCGGCGCCGCCGTCGAGCAGCGCCGCCTCGGCCCGCTCGCCCGGCTCGCCCCGGACCCGGTCAAGGTGGTGCTCAACTGGGGCCGCCGCTACAGCCTCTGGTGCTTCAACTTCGGACTCGCCTGCTGCGCGATCGAGTTCATCGCCGCGTCCATGGCCAAGCACGACTTCATCCGGATGGGTGTCATTCCGTTCGCGCCCGGCCCCCGCCAGGCCGACCTGATGATCGTCTCGGGCACCGTCACCGACAAGATGGCCCCCGCCGTCAAGCGCCTGTACGAGCAGATGCCCGAACCCAAGTACGTCATCTCCTTCGGCGCCTGCGCCAACTCCGGCGGCCCCTACTGGGACTCCTACTCCGTCACCAAGGGCGTCGACCAGATCATCCCGGTCGACGTCTACGTGCCCGGCTGCCCGCCCCGGCCCGAGGCGCTGCTCCAGGGCATCCTCAAGCTCCAGGAGAAGATCGCCGCCGAGGACGTCCCGCAGCGCTATTCCACACCCGCCGCCGCGCTGCGCCGCCCGCTGCAGGCCGCGCCCGCCCCTGCCGTCGAGGAGGGCGAACGGTGACCGAGACCCCCGAGGCCCCGTCCGCCGCCGAGCAGGCCGCCGCCGCGATCGGCCCCTGGGCGACCGCCGCCGAGGCGTACGACCTGCTCACCGTCACCGTCCCCGCCGAGCACTGGATCGAGGCGCTCACCGCCGCCCGCGACGGCCTCGGCCTGACGTTCCTGGACTGGCTGAGCGCCGTCGACGAACTCGCCGAGGGCTTCGCCGTCTGCGCCCACCTGGCCGCCGTCGGCGAGCCCGGCCGGGTGCGCCGACTGCTGCTGCGCACCCGGGTGCCGCGCGAGCAGGCCGCGCTGCCGACCGCCGTCGGGGTGTACGCCGGCGCCGCCTGGCACGAGCGGGAGACCCGCGAGATGTTCGGCATCGAGTTCCCCGGCCACCCCCACCCGGCCACCCTGCTGCTGCCGGACGGCTTCGAGGGCCACCCGCTGCGCAAGGACTTCGTGCTCGCCGCCCGGGTCGCCAAGGACTGGCCCGGCGCCAAGGAGCCCGGCGAGTCCGAGCACGGCGGCGGCCCGGCCCGGCGCAAGATGCTGCCGCCCGGCGTCCCCGACCCCAACGAGTGGGGCCCCCTCAAGGGCACCCTCCCCCCGGTCGCCGAACGCCCCGCCCGCGCGGCCCGCGCCGGCGCGGCAGCCGCCGACCGTCCCCGCCGCACCCGCACCGCCGAGTCGGCTGCGCCCGCCGCCGATGCGCCGCCGGTGCGCGCGGACCGTCCGCGCCGCAGCCGCAGCGTCGGCGAAGGTTCGGTCAGCCAGGCCGTGCCCGAGCCGCCGGCCACTCCCGAGGCCCCGCGCCGCACCGCCAGGACCCAGTCCTCCGACGCCCCGTGGCACGCACCCGTCCCGGCCCACGACAAGCCCGCGGCGGACGAGGCGGCGGAGCCCGAGGCGGCGGAGTCCGAGGGTACGGAGGCGAAGCCCGCGCGGCCCGGTGCGGTGGAAGCGACACCTGCGGCCGAGCCGACCGAGTCCGTTCAGGCTGCGCCTGCGCCGACCGGGCCGGTAGAGCCCGAGGTGGCGCAGCCGAAGGTCGAGAGGCCGGCGACCGCTCAGGCCGGGCCCACGGGGCCGACGGCCGCGGAACCCGAGGCAGCGGAGCCTGCGGCGGCGAAGCCCGCTGACGCGCACCCCGAGCCTGCGAAGCCCAAGGCGGTGGAGCCTGCTGACGTCCAGCTCGGGTCCACGGAGCCGACGGCCGGGGAGCCTGAGCTCGCGCAGCCTGCGGCGGCGAAGCCCGCTGCCGCGAAGCCCGAGCCCGCTGACGCGCACCCCGAGCCTGCGGAGGCGGGGCCCGCGAAACCCGCTGCCGTGGAGCCCGAGGCGGCCGGCCCCGAGCCCGCCGGTGGTGATTCCGGACAGTCCGAGACCGAACAGCAGCAGCCCCCGCGGCCCGACGATGCGCAGAACGGAGACAGCGCGTGAACCTTCTCGACACGCTGCTGCGTTGTGTCGGCACGCTGGTGGTGTTCCTGGTGCTGCCGCTGGTGGTCGGGCAGACCGAGCACAAGGTGATGGCGCACATGCAGGGCCGGCTCGGCCCGATGTACGCGGGCGGGTTCCACGGCTGGGCGCAGCTGGTGGCCGACGGCGTGAAGTTCGCGCAGAAGGAGGACGTCGTCCCGGCGGGGGCGGACCGGCGGATCTTCCGGTTGGCGCCGGCGGTCGCGCTGCTGCCGTACCTGCTGGTGCTGCTGGTGATCCCGGTCGGCCCGAACGGGCTGGTCGGGCAGGCGGTGGACGCGGGGATCTTCTTCGTGCTGGCGGTCATGGGCATCGGCGTGCTGGGCTCGCTGATGGCCGGCTGGGCGTCGGCGAACAAGTTCTCGCTGCTGGGCGCGTTGCGGACGGCCGCGCAGCTGATGTCGTACGAGCTGCCGATGCTGCTCGCGGCGGCGTCGGTGGCGATGGCGGCGGGCACGGTGTCGCTGCCGGGGATCGTGGAGTCGTTCCACTGGTGGTGGCTGCCGTGGCAGCTGGTCGGCGGGTTCGTGTTCTTCACGGCGGGCCTGGCCGAGTTGCAGCGTCCGCCGTTCGACATGCCGGTGGCCGACTCGGAGATCATCTTCGGCGCGTACACCGAGTACACCGGTCTGCGTTTCGCGCTGTTCCTGCTCGCCGAGTACGCGGGCATCGTGGTGCTCTGCGGGCTGACCACGGTGCTGTTCCTGGGCGGTTGGCACGGCCCGTTCTCCGACAGCCTGGGCTGGCTGTGGACGCTGCTGAAGACCTTCGCGCTGGCGTTCGTGGTGCTCTGGCTGCGGGTCACCTACCCGCGGCTGCGCGAGGACCAGCTGATGCGCTTCGCGTGGACGGTGCTGATCCCGCTCGCCCTGGCCCAGCTCGCCCTCACCGGCATCGTCAAGGTGGCGATCTCCTGATGAAGTTTCCCGGCTCCGGCCTGGCCAAGGGCCTGGCCGTCACCATGCGGACGATGACGCGCAAGACCGTCACCGCGCAGTACCCGGACGTGCAGCCCGAGCTGCCGCCGCGTTCGCGCGGGGTGATCGCGCTGCTGGAGGAGAACTGCACAGTCTGCATGCTGTGCGCCCGCGAGTGCCCGGACTGGTGCATCTACATCGACTCCCACAAGGAGACGCTGCCCGCCGCCGACCCGAACGCCCGCGCCCGCACCCGCAACGTGCTGGACCGCTTCGCCATCGACTTCTCGCTCTGCATGTACTGCGGGATCTGCATCGAGGTGTGCCCGTTCGACGCGCTGTTCTGGTCGCCGGAGTTCGAGTACGCGGAGACCGACATCCGCGAGCTCACCCACGAGCGCGACCGGCTGCGCGAGTGGATGTGGACGGTGCCGCCGCCGCCCGCGCACGACGCCGCGGCGGAGGAGCCCAAGGAGATCGCCATGGCCCGCAAGGCCGCCGACAAGCTGGCGGCCGCCGCGGCCGCCGCTGCCGCCGAGGAGGGTGAGCGGAGTTGAGCACCCTGCTGGCCGCGGCGGGCTCGCTGGAGCCCGCCGCGCGCTCGTACCTCTCGCCGACCGGGCAGGAGATCGTCTTCCTGCTGGTCGGTGTCCTCGTGCTGGGCGCGGCCGTCGTCTCGGTGACCACCAAGCAGCTGGTGCACGCCGCGCTGTGGCTGGTGGTGGCGCTGGGCGGGCTGGCCGTCGAGTTCCTGCTGCTGACGGCCGAGTTCGTGGCCTGGGTGCAGGTGCTGGTGTACCTGGGCTCGGTGGTCGTGCTGGTGCTGTTCGGCCTGATGCTGACCCGCGCCCCGATCGGTCGCTCCCCGGACGCCGACTCCGGCAACCGCCCGGCGGCGCTGGCCGTCGGCGTGGCCTCCGCCGCGACCCTGGTGACGCTGGTGGTGGACGCGTTCCGCTCGTCCTGGATCGACCTGTCCGGCCCGGCCGGGACCACCCGGCTCACCGGCGAGTTCCTGTTCTCGCACTGGGTGCTGCCGTTCGAGGCGCTGTCGGTGCTGCTGCTGGCCGCCCTGGTCGGCGCGATCGTGCTGTCCCGCACCAAGGGCGACCGGACGAAGCCCCGCCCCGGGAACCTGCGCACCGCCCTGACGAAGACGAAGGAGCGCTGAGCGTGCACCTCGCCTACCCCGCCGTCCTCGCCGTGCTGCTGTTCAGCGTCGGCGTGTACGGCGTGCTCGCCCGGCGCAACGTCGTCCTGGTGCTGATGTCGGTCGAGCTGATGCTCAACGCCGTCAACCTGAACCTGGTCGCCTTCGACGTCTGGCTGCGCGACACCCTGCACGCCGGCCAGGCGCTCACCCTGTTCACCATCACCATCGCCGCCGCCGAGATCGGCCTCGGCCTGGCCGTCGTGCTGCTGGTGTACCGCACCCGCCGCACCGCCGCCGTCGACCGGGTCACCGCGCTCGGCGACCGGCACGAGGCGGACGACCCGGACCGGTCGGCCGAAGCTGCCGAGGAGAAGGAGCAGGCCGCCGCATGAACCTCGCGCTGCCGATCCTCGTCCCCGTCCTGCCCGCGCTCGGCGCCGCCGCCGGCCTGGCCACCGGACGCCGCCACCCCGCGCTGGCCCGCCCGATCGCCGTGCTGCCGGTCGCGGTGTCCGCCGTCCTCGCCCTGGTCACGGCCCTGCAACTGGGCACCGGCACCACCCTGGACGCCGGCACCCGGCTCGCCCCCACCGGCGGCCCGGAGATCACCCTGGCCCTGCACCTGGACGGCTTCAGCTCGCTGATCTCGGTGCTGGTCGGCCTGGTCGCCACCTGCGTGCAGATCTACTCCACCGCCTACCTGAAGGACGACCCGCGCTACCCGTCGTACGCGGCGCTGGTCTCGCTGTTCACCGCCGCGATGTACCTGGTCGTCTTCTCCGGCGACCTGATCGTGCTGCTGGTCGGCTGGGAAGTCATGGGCATCTGCTCGTACTTCCTGATCGGCCACCACTGGGAGACCGCCGACGCCCGGGCCGCCTCGCTGAAGGCCTTCCTGGTCACCAAGCTCGGCGACGTGCCGTTCCTGTTCGGCCTGTTCCTGCTCGGCGCGGACGCCGGGACGTTCCGGATCGGCGAGGTGCTGAACGCCGACCTGCACCACCCCACGCTGATCGCCCTGCTGCTGCTCGCCGGCGTGGCCGGCAAGAGCGCCCAGTTCCCGCTGCACACCTGGCTGCCCGACGCGATGGCCGGCCCGACGCCGGTCTCCGCGCTGATCCACGCCGCCACCATGGTCGCCGCCGGCGTTTACCTGGTCGCCCGGCTGCTGCCGGTCTTCCTGCAGTCCTCCGCCGCCCTGGTCGTACTGGCCGTGATGGCCGCCGTCACCATGGTCGGCTCCGCCCTGTGCGCCCTCGCCCAGGACGACCTGAAACGCGTCCTCGCCTACTCGACGGTCGGCCAGCTCGGCTACATGGCCGGCGCGCTGGCCTCCGGCGACCGCCAGGCCGCGGTGTTCCACCTGGTCTCGCACGGCGCGTTCAAGGCGCTGCTGTTCCTCGGCGCCGGCGTGGTCATCCATGCCGCCCACACCAACTCGCTCAGCGCGATGGCCCGCATGGACGGCCTGCGCCACCGCATCCCCGACGCCTGGTGGACCATGGGCATCGGCCTGGCCGCGCTGGTCGGCCTGCCGCCGCTGGCCGGCTTCTTCTCCAAGGAGTCGGTGCTCACCGCCGCCGAGCACGCCGCCCACGGCGAGGCCCTCAGCGGCAGCCTCGGCCCCGCCTCCGCCGTCCCCACCGCCGTCGGCTGGACGGTCCTGGTGGCCGGCCTGCTCACCGCGCTGCTCACCGCCGTCTACGCCACCCGGCTGTGGCTGGCCGTCTTCTACGGCCGCACCGCCGACGGCGGCTCGCTCGCCCCGCAGCCCGGCGCCCCGTACTCCCCGGAGGTCGACGAGGCCGACCCCGGCCACGCCGAACCGGCCGCGATGCGCTGGCCGCTGTGGGTGCTCGCCGTCCCCGCGATGGCCTTCGGCCTGACCGGGCTGCGCACCGACTGGCTGCCCGACCTGCTCGACGGCGAGTCGCTGCGCCCGTCCCTCACCACCGGCGTGCTCGGCACCGGCATCGCCGTGGCCGGACTGCTGATCGGCTGGGCCGCCTGGCGCACCGTCACCGCCCGCACCCCCGCCGACCGGCCCGCCGGCGACCCGGCCCGGCTGCTGCTCGGCCCGCTGTACCGGCCCGCCCAGCACGGCTTCGGCGTCGACCGGCTGTACAGCACCCTGTTCGTCCGGCCCACCGAGGCCGCCGCCCGACTGGTCCGGTTCCTGGACCGCGCCGTGGTGGAGACCTACGTCCGCGGCGCGGGCGCCGCACCGGGCTGGCTCGGCCGCGCCGTCCGCTTCGCCCAGACCGGCAACGCCCAGGGCTACCTGAGCGCGCTGCTCGCCGGGGCCGTCCTGCTCGTCGTCCTGGTGGCGGTGGGATCGTGACGCACCCCCAGACTCCCGCCCCTAGGAGCCACCGATGAACGCTGTCCTCATCGCCCTCCTGGCCCTGCCGCTGCTCGGCGCCGCCCTGATGCTCGCCCCGATCGGCGACCGCCGGGCCCTGCGCCTCGGCACCACCGTCACCGGCGCCACCCTGCTGCTGGCGATCGCCCTCGCCGCCGGCTTCGACCACGGCGAGCCCGGCCGGATGCAGGCCGTCACCGACGTGTCCTGGATCCCCGCGCTGGACGTCCGCCTGCACCTCGGCACGGACGGCATCTCGCTGCCGCTGCTGGTGCTCACCGCGCTGCTCACCTTCCTGTGCGCGCTCTACTCGGTGAAGAAGCTCCCCGAGGGCCCCGGCGGCCGCGCCTTCACCGGGCTGCTGCTCCTGCTGGAGACCGGCATGCTCGCCACCTTCGCGGTGCTCGACCTGGTGCTGTTCTTCCTGGCCTTCGAGATCGTGCTGATCCCGATGTACTTCCTGATCTCCCGCTGGGGCAGCGGACAGAAGGTCGCGGCCGCGAACCGGTTCATCCTGTACACCCTGCTCGGCTCCGCCGTGATGCTGCTCGGCTTCCTGCTGATCGGCGTCAAGGCCGGCACCTTCGACATGGTGAAGCTCGCCGACGCGCACGGCTCCGGGCTCTCGCACACCACCCAGCTGATCGCCGCGCTGGCGATCCTGGTCGGCCTCGCCGTCAAGGCGCCCGCCTGGCCGCTGCACTCCTGGCTGCCCGACGCGCACACCGCCGCCCCGACCGCCGGCTCGGTGCTGCTGGCCGGCGTCATGCTCAAGATGGGCACCTACGGCCTGGTCCGCGTCCTGCTGCCGATCGTCCCGGACGGCGCCGCCACCTACGCCCCGTACCTGGGCGCGTTCGCCGCCGTCGGCATCGTCTACGGCTCGCTGGCCTGCCTGGCCCTCGCGCGGACGGGCGCCAAGGGCGACCTGAAGCGGCTGATCGCGTACTCCTCGGTCGGCCACATGGGCTTCGTGCTGCTCGGCATCGCCTCGCTCACCCCGACCGGCCTGAACGGCGCGCTGTTCGCCAACATCGCGCACGGCCTGATCACCGGCCTGCTGTTCTTCGTGGTCGGCGCGGTCAAGGACCGCTACGGCACCGCCGACCTGGACACCCTCGCCGGGGCCACCGGCGCCGCCCTGTACGGCCGCGCGCCGCGGATCGGCGCCCTGCTGGCGTTCGCCGCCGTCGCCAGCCTCGGCCTGCCCGGCCTGGCCGGATTCTGGGGCGAACTGCTCGCCATGTACGGCGCGTTCGACCCGGCCGACGGCCTCTCCCGGCCCGCCTTCGTCACCTACATGGCACTGGCCGGCCTCGGCACCCTGCTGACCGCCGGCTACCTGCTGGTCGTGGTCCGCCGGGTCTGCATGGGCGACCCGAAGCAGCCCGCCCCGGTCGCCGACCTGCCCGACCTGCGCGGCTACGAGGCCGCCAGCTGGACGCCGCTCGCCGCGCTCACCCTGGTGGCGGGCCTGTGGCCGGCGCTGCTGCTCGGCCTCTCCGACCCGGCCGTCAAGCACCTCCTCGGGAGCGGCTGATGACCACCACACACGACCTGGGGCAGCCCCTCATGACTCCGCTCGCCGTCGCCGACCCGGGCGCCCTGATCCAGTCCGTCGACTGGGTGGCCGTCGCCCCGCCGCTGATCGCCGCGCTCACCGCCCTCGCCGTGCTGGTCGCCGACCTCTTCCTGCCCGCCGCCCGCAAGCGCCTGCTCGGCCGGCTGAGCGCGGCCGGGCTGCTCGCCGCGCTGGCCATGCTGCTGCCGCTGGTGCTCGGCGACACCCGCTCCACCTTCTGCTTCACCACCGGCGGCTGCTCCTACACCGCCGACCGGTTCGCACTCGCCTTCCAGCTGCTCGCCCTCGGCGGCGCGCTGCTCACCGCCCTGCTCTCGCTGCACACCGTCGAGGACGAGAAACTGCCCGGCGGCGAGTACTGGTTCCTGCTGCTCTCCTCCGCCTGCGGCGCCGCCCTGCTGCCCGCCGCCCGCGACCTCGCCACCCTGGTGATCGCCCTGGAGGTCGCCACCCTGCCCGCCTTCGCCCTGGTGGCGCTGCGCCGGGACGGCCGGGGCGCGGAGAGCGCGCTCAAGTTCTTCCTCTCCTCCGTCACCGCGACCGCCGTGATGCTGCTCGGTGTCAGCTTCGTCTACGCCGCCGCCGGCACCCTCCAGCTCCAGGGCATCGCCGACGGCCTGGCACACGCCCCCGCCCAGCTGAAGCCGCTGGCCGAGGCGGGCGCGGTGCTCACCCTGATCGGGTTCGCGTTCAAGACCGCCGCCGTCCCGTTCCACTTCTGGGTGCCCGACACCTACGTTGGCGCGCCGCTCCCGGTGGCCGGCTACCTGTCGGTGGTCGGCAAGGCCGCGGGCCTCTCCGGCCTGGCGCTGGTCACCACCGTCGCGTTCCGTCCGTACGGCCACACCTGGGGCCTGGTGCTGGCGGTGCTGGCCGCGCTGACCATGACGGTCGGCAACGCGGCGGCGCTGCGCCAGCGCGCCGACACCCCGCACGGCGCGGTGCGGCTGCTCGCCTGGTCCTCGGTCGGCCAGGCCGGCTACCTGCTGGTGCCGCTGGCCGCCGCCGGGTACGCCGACTCCGCCGACCCGCTGGGCGCGACGGTCGCGTACGCGCTGATCTACGGCCTGGTGAACCTGGGCGCGTTCGGCGTGGTCGCGCTGGTCGGCGGCACGGGCCGGCTGGACGCGTTCCGCGGGCTGGCCTCGCGCAACCGCTGGGCGGCGTTCGCGCTGGCGTTCTTCCTGCTCTGCCTGGCCGGCCTGCCGCCGGGCGTGGTCGGCCTGTTCGGCAAGGTCGTGGTGTTCCGGGCGGCCGTGGACGCGGGCCTGGGCTGGCTGGCCGTGGTGATGGCGGTGAACGTGGTGATCGCGCTCGCCTACTACCTGAAGTGGACGGCCCTGCTGTTCGCCCCGGCCGACTCCGCGGACCTCGCCGCGCCGCGTGTCCCGGCCTCGCTGACCGCCGCGCTGGGCCTCGCCGCGAGCGGCGCCGCGGTGCTGTCGGTGGCCCCGCAACTGGTGCTCCAGGTGGTGTCGGGCAGCCTGTTCTGACCTGTGGTCGAATGCCGGAGGGAACGATCGGGCCAGCTCGGCGCGTTGATCCCGGCAGAAGGAGGCTGCTCCGCCGGCCTCCCCGGCACCACAGGAGGGCCCGCAGTGCACCGCCACCACAACGGATTGCGGACGGCCGTCCTGCTCGGCGGCCTCTCCGCGCTGATCCTGGTGATCGGCAGCTTCTTCGGCCGCACCGGCCTGCTGGTGGCGCTGCTGATCGCGCTCGGCACCAACGCCTACGCGTACTGGAACAGCGACAAGCTGGCGCTGCGCGCGATGCGGGCCCGGCCGGTCAGCGAGATCGAGGCCCCGCAGCTGTACCGGATCGTCCGCGAGCTCTCCACCGCCGCCCGGCAGCCGATGCCCAGGCTCTACATCTCGCCCACCCCCGCGCCGAATGCTTTCGCCACCGGCCGCAACCCGCGCAACGCGGCGGTCTGCTGCACCGACGGCATCCTCCAGCTGCTGGACGAGCGCGAGCTGCGCGGGGTGCTCGGCCACGAGCTCAGCCACGTCTACAACCGGGACATCCTGATCTCCTCGGTGGCCGGCGCGCTCGCCTCGGTGGTGATGTTCCTGGTCAACTTCGCCTGGCTGATCCCGTTCGGCCGCTCCGAGGACGACGACGGCCCGGGCCTGTTCGGCATGCTGCTGATCATGATCCTGGGGCCGATCGCCGCGAGCCTGATCCAGCTGGCCGTCAGCCGCTCCCGCGAGTACCAGGCCGACGCCGACGGCGCCCGGATCACCGGCGACCCGCTGGCCCTGGCCAGTGCGCTGCGCAAGCTGGACGCCGGCACCCAGCGCCTGCCGCTGCCGCCCGAGCCGCAGCTGCAGACGGCCAGTCACATGATGATCGCCAACCCGTTCCGGCCCGGCGAGGTCGGCGCGAAGCTGTTCTCCACCCACCCGCCGATGCGCGAGCGGATCGACCGCCTGGAGCGGATGGCCGGGCGCTGACTCCTTCGGGGGAGGGCCCGGCGAGCGTCCGGTCCGGCCCCGGGCCCCGCTGGTA
Organism: Kitasatospora sp. NPDC004531; assembly: GCF_053602195.1. Taxonomy (NCBI): domain Bacteria; kingdom Bacillati; phylum Actinomycetota; class Actinomycetes; order Kitasatosporales; family Streptomycetaceae; genus Kitasatospora; species Kitasatospora sp. NPDC004531. The sequence continues at coordinate 35,832 of NZ_JBSGDD010000022.1, forward strand.
GTGCTGGACGCACTGCCAGACCCGAGGCCGGAGGTGCGGTGCGGTGACGATGCTGCCGAGCGATGCCGAACTGGGCGGCCCGACCGCCCCGCCACCCGCCCCGCAGGTGCCGCGCCGCCGCTTCGGCCGGGCCACCCGCCCCCGCCGGGGCCGCGCGCTGGTGAGCTGGCTGACCACCACCGACCACAAGCAGATCGGCACCCTGTACCTGGTCACCTCGTTCGCGTTCTTCCTGATCGGCGGGGTGCTGGCGCTGCTGATGCGGGCCGAACTGGCCCGGCCGGGGACGCAGATCCTCTCCAACGAGCAGTTCAACCAGGCGTTCACCATCCACGGCACGATCATGCTGCTGATGTTCGCCACCCCTCTCTTCGCCGGCTTCGCGAACTGGTTCATGCCGCTCCAGGTCGGTGCCCCCGACGTCGCCTTCCCCCGGCTGAACGCCTTCGCGTACTGGCTGTACCTGTTCGGCTCGCTGATCGTGGTGGCCGGGTTCCTGCTCCCCGGCGGCGCGGCCGACTTCGGCTGGTTCGCCTACGCGCCGCTGAACAGCGCGGTGCACTCGCCGAACATCGGCGCCGACCTGTGGATCATGGGCCTGGCGTTCTCCGGCTTCGGCACCATCCTCGGCTCGGTCAACTTCGTCGCCACCATCGCCTGCCTGCGCGCGCCCGGCATGACGATGTTCCGGATGTCGATCTTCTGCTGGAACGTGCTGCTGACCGCCGTGCTGATCCTGATGGCGTTCCCGGTGCTGGCCGCCGCGCTGCTCTGCCTGGAGGCCGACCGCAAGTTCGGCGCGCACGTCTTCGACCCGGCCAACGGCGGTGCGATCCTGTGGCAGCACCTGTTCTGGTTCTTCGGGCACCCGGAGGTCTACATCATCGCGCTGCCGTTCTTCGGCATCGTCTCGGAGATCCTCCCGGTGTTCAGCCGCAAGCCGATGTTCGGCTACTCCGGCCTGATCGGCGCCACCATCGCCATCGCCGGCCTGTCGATCACGGTCTGGGCGCACCACATGTTCGTCACCGGGCAGGTGCTGCTGCCGTTCTTCTCCTTCATGACCTTCCTGATCGCCGTCCCGACCGGGGTGAAGTTCTTCAACTGGCTGGGCACCATGTGGCGCGGCTCGCTCTCCTTCGAGACCCCGATGCTCTGGTCGGTGGGCTTCCTGGTGACCTTCCTGTTCGGCGGCCTTACCGGCGTGGTGCTGGCCTCGCCGCCGCTCGACTTCCACGTCTCCGACAGCTACTTCGTGGTCGCGCACTTCCACTACGTGGTGTTCGGGACGGTGGTGTTCGCGATGTTCGCGGGCTTCTACTTCTGGTGGCCGAAGATGACCGGCCGGATGCTGGACGAGCGGCTCGGGAAGATCCACTTCTGGACGCTGTTCGTCGGCTTCCACACCACCTTCCTGGTCCAGCACTGGCTCGGCGCGGAGGGCATGCCGCGCCGCTACGCCGACTACCTCGCGGCGGACGGCTTCACCGCCCTCAACACGGTGTCGAGCATCGGCTCGTTCCTGCTCGGCCTGTCCACCCTGCCGTTCCTCTACAACGTCTGGCGGACCGTCGGGCACGCGCCGAAGGTGGACGTCGACGACCCGTGGGGCTACGGCCGCTCGCTGGAGTGGGCGACCTCCTGCCCGCCGCCCCGGCACAACTTCGTCACCCTGCCGCGGATCCGCTCCGAGTCCCCGGCGTTCGACCTGCACCACCCCGACATCGCCGAGTTCGACCGGCAGCAGAACAGCCCGGCCGGGGTCCTGCCGCCCGACGTGCGATGACCGTTTCGCGGTGATACGAATCGATTCGTCCCTCCGCCGTGCGAGGCACGGGGACGATCGGTCTGACCGTGTGCGGGATCGGAGCGTCATGGACTACCCGTTGCTCAACATCTTCTGGACGATGCTGGAGCTGTTCCTCTGGATCCTCTGGTTCTTCCTGCTGTTCAAGATCATCACGGACATCTTCCGCAGCCAGGACATGGGCGGCGGCGCGAAGGCCGGCTGGACCGTGCTGGTGATCCTGCTGCCCTTCCTCGGTGTGCTGGTCTACCTGATCGTCCGCGGCGGCTCCATGCACGAACGCGACATCGCCCAGGCCAAACAGGCGGACGCCGCGCTCCAGGACTACATCCGCCGCGCCGCCGGCACCGCGCCGCCCCAGGGCGCCTCCGCCGGGGCCGCCACCGGTCACGTGGACGACCTCGCCAGACTGGCCGAACTCCGCAACAGCGGCGCGCTCTCCGAGGAGGAGTACCAGCGCGCCAAGGACAAACTGCTCGCCTGACCGGCTCCCGTGAGGCCCGCCCCGGTGCGGGCCTCACGGCTGTGCGGCGATGGCCGCGGTTGATCGGATCCGAGTGCGCCGGGACCGGATCCGACCGGTCGAACCGGGCGTCCGACAGGGGGGATTGCGCAGGTCGATCGGCGGCGGATCGGACGCTCGCGGCCGGTAGATTCTGCTGCACGGCCACCCCCTCGAACGGGGGCTGCCCCGCCCGGTGCGGCAACACCGGACGAGGCGGTGCGGGCCGATCAGAGGAGGTAGCACACCTGTGAATGACCGACCCTCCCGGGAAAGCGCGAGGCTTCCCGAAGTCGTCCACGCTAGCAGGGCCGAACGCCCGGGCGTGGGATTGCGCAGGGTTCGCGCGGTCGCCGGCGCCGTCCGGCTGCGGGCCCTGCTGGCGGCGCCGCTGCTGGTCTGGGCGGTGACCGCCGCCGGCCCGATCGAGTGGGAGCGCGCCGCCCTGGTGCTCGGCCTGCTGCGGCTCTGCCGGGACGCCCACGTCGAGTGGAGCCGGACCGACCTGCGCTGACCCGACCGACGACCGCCCGGGCCGCCCGCTGCGGCACCCGGGCGGGCCGTCGTTCGTTCCACCTCGCACCGACCCACCCCACCCCGCCGCGCCCACGCCCCGTTCCGGGCTGACGTCGAAGGAGCCATGGGTGTCCCGTTCACACGAGCCCGCGACGGCCGACTGCGGCTACGACGCGTTCGTCCAACTCCACTGCCGCGGCTACCAGGCGTACGCCCGGGCCAGGCTCGGCGACGGCGCGCTGGCCGGCCGGGTGGTGGAACAGGTGCTGCGCCGCGCCGAGTCGAGCTGGACGCAGGCGCTGAACGACGGCCCGGCCGCGTTCACCTGGCGGGTGCTGCACGACAGCGTCACGCTCGCCAGCCGGCAGGCCTGCGACCTCGAACTGGACCGGCTGCACCGGGCGTTGCCCGCCCGGGTCGCCGACGCCGCGCTGCTGCACGGGCTGCTCGGCATGGCGCCGCGGGAGGCGGCCGAGCTGATGGGCCTCAACGAGCCGCAGCTGCACGTCCAGTTGATGGCGGCCCGGCGGATGCTGGCCGCCGGCGGAGGGGAGGGCGCCGAGGTCTGAACCGGGCGGACGGCGCGCGGCCCCGTAGCGCACGGCCGAGCCGCGTTCGCCACGCTTCGCCATACCCGTATGGGGTTTCACCCTTGCGGGTAGTTTGGCGTGGCCGCACGCGGCCGAAGCTCCGATGGTCCGTCAGAATTGCTGCGGTGCAGCGGAGTTGGAGCTTAGGGGTCGGTGGCGTGACCGAGGAAGCAGGAGCGTTTCCGCAGTTCGACCCGGAGCGGCCCAGCACGGCGCGGATGCACGACTGGCTGCTCGGCGGCCGGAACAACTACGACGCCGACCGGCTGGCCGGCGAGGAGCTGCTGCGGATCGCCCCGGGCGCGCGCGAACTCGCCCGCAGCAACCGGGAGTTCCTGATCCGGGCGGTGCGGCACATCGCCGGCCGGTACGGCATCCGGCAGTTCCTCGACCACGGCTCCGGCCTGCCGACCCGGGAGAACGTGCACCAGGTCGCCCAGGCCGTGCACGAGGACTGCAAGGTCGTCTACATCGACAACGACCCGATGGTGCTCTCCTACGGCCGCGCGCTGCTGGACGAGAACCCGAACGTGACGATCCTGCCCGCCGACCTGGTGGAGACCGAGCGGATCCGGGCGGCCGTGGAGGGCCGCATCGACTTCGCCCTGCCGGTCGCCGTGCTGTTCGTCTCCGTCCTGCACTGCCTGCCGGACAGCAAGGACCCGCGCGCCGTGATCGAGCGCACGGTGCGCCAACTGGCCGCCGGCAGCGTGGTGGTGGCCTGCCAGCTGGTCAGCGGCAGCGGCCGGATCCGCCGGCAGGTGAGCAGCCTGATGGCCGAGCGGACCGGCGGGCGCTGGGGCCGGGTGCGGACGGAGGAGGAGGTCCGGCGGTTCTTCGACGTCGACCGGCTCACCGTCCAGCGGCCGGGCCTGACCGACGTCGCGCACTGGACGCCGGAGGAGGCGCCGGAGGCCCGCCCGGCCGCCCGGGAGTGGTTCGAGTTCGGCGGGCTGGCCACCGTGGACTGAGCGGGGCGGCCTACCGGCGCGCGTGGTGGGCCCACAGCGCCTCGGCGATCAGCCGGCGGCTCTGGTCGCGGCCCGGCGCCAGGCGGACGGCGTCGTCGATCACCGTCCGCAGGTCCCGGAACTCGTCCGAGGAGGTCTCGCCCTCCAGCGGGCCCCGGTAGTAGTCGCCGCGCCCGGCCCACTCGTTGTAGATCACGGACGGCACCGCGAAGAGCTGGCCCTCGAAGTCCAGCCTGGTCAGCGAGGACACCTGCAGCGCCAGCGGTTGGTCCATCGGGATGACCCGCACGCCGATCCCGGGCGTCTCGACGTAGCGGAGCAGCAGCTCCAGCTGCTCCACCATCAGCTCGCGCGAGCCGATCACCTGGCGCAGCACGCTCTCCCGGATGAAGAACACCGAGCGCGGCGGCTGTGCGGCGAAGAACCGGCGGGTCCGCTCCGCGCGCAGTTTGACCACCTGCTCCGCCAGGTGCCGCTGGCTGGGCAGCAGGGTCTGCTCGGTGACCGCCCTGCGGTAGGCGTCGCTCTGCAGCAGGCCCGGGACGAAGCCGGTCTCCACCGAGTACAGCGCGGTGGCCCGACTCTCCAGCTCGCTCAGGCGCACCATGCCCTCCGGGACCGCGTCCCGGTAGGCGGTCCGGAACGAGGACGCCCAGCCGGGAACGGAGGCGTCCCGGGCCAGGCCCATCAGCTGGTCGAACCCGGGCCCGACCGGCACCCCCAGCTCCTTGAGGATCAGGGCGATCCCCTCCGGCTTGTCGATCCGGATCGCGCCCGCCTCGATCCGGGAGTAGACCGTGGCGGAGTAGCCGGTCCGCTTCGCCAGCCACTTCTGCGGCCGGTGGCCCCGGAGCGCCTTCAGCTGCGCGCCGAGCAGCATGGCCGGCAGCGGCCAGGATTCGCCCCCGCCGGCCATGGGCTGCGGGCGCCGGAACGGAACGACGTTCCCGCTGTCCCCATCACGTCCAGCTGCGGACATGAAATCCCCCTCGCGTCAATTAATCCAACCTCTGCGGGAAGGTGAATATAGCCGACGCGAGGGGGGTATGACGACAGGTCCCCATAGCGGAGAATGTCGTCAGCTCATGTGATTAGACGGCCATGTGATCGAATTCGCCATTTCGGGCGCCGTCGAGATATGCCGCGATCTCCTGGACGCTGAAGATCAGCGCCGGGCCCGACGGGTCCAGGCTGTGCCGGACGGCCACCCGGCCGTCGTCCATCTTGCGCATCTCCACGCACTGGCCCACGTTCGAGCTGCGCCGGGCCTTCACCCAGGGCGTCTTCGCCTCGATCAGGTCCGCCGCCATGCCGTTGGTGTACTCGCTCATACCAAGCGCCTCCTGTTGATGCGGTCGCCGGCGGAGCCCCTCCGGCGGACCGGAGGGGCTCTGCTGAGCGGCCTGCGCAATCCCGCGCGAAATTGCGCGGCTCGGGCGAGACGAAATCATTCACTGTCGGAATCGGGGCGCGCCATTCCCTGATGGGGTGAACCGCGGCGAGATCTGAACACTTGTTATCAGAGCTTGATCGAATCAGCTGCGGAATGGTCGGGCAGTTGGTCGGCCAACCGGAAAAGGGCGCCGTGCGGCGGCCTGCGGCGGGGTGTACTCGGGCGACAGGCCCTGGAGACGGCGGGGCCGGACCGTGGGACGCTGGAAGCATGAAGCTGATCAACTTCCTGCTCAACGTCATCTGGCTGCTGTTCTGCGGCCTGTGGATGGCGCTCGGGTACGCCCTCGCCGGGATCATCTGCTTCGTGCTGATCATCACGATCCCGTTCGGCATCGCGTCGTTCCGGCTGGCCGGGTTCATGCTGTGGCCGTTCGGCCGGACCACCGTGGTGCGCGCCGACGCCGGTGCGCCGTCCTGCGTGGGGAACGTGATCTGGCTGGTGTTCGCCGGGTGGTGGCTGGCGATCGGTCACATCGTGACGTCGATCCCGCTGTTCCTGTCGATCATCGGCATCCCGTTCGGCTGGGCGAACCTGAAGATGGTGCCGATCTCGCTCACCCCGCTGGGCCGTGAGGTGATCCGCACCGACGACGGATTCGGCGCCCGCTGACCGGAGAAAAGCGGTTGGCAGCCCCCGGGCGCCGGGGTAGAACCCTGCGTGGACAGAGGGGCGGGTGCGTGATGGACGGCGAGATCCTGGTCGGCGGCGTCAACCGGGTGGAGCGGGTCGGGGCACGGGTGCTGCGGCCGACCGGGCCGTGGTCGCCGGCCGTGCACGGGCTGCTCGGGCACCTGCGGGCCCACGGCTTCACCGCCGGGCCCGCCTTCCACGGGCTGACGGCGGACGGGCGGGAGATCCTCGACTTCCTGCCCGGCGAGGTCTCCGACTACCCGGCCACCCCCGCCGCCGCCTCCCGCACCGCCCTGCTGAGCGCGGCCCGGGTGCTGCGCGCCCTGCACGACGCTGGCGCCGGGTACGCGGCCGAGGGGTGGATGCTGCCCGCCCGCGAACCCGCCGAGGTGATCTGCCACGGCGACTACGCCCCGCACAACTGCGTACTGGACGGCGACCGGGTGGTCGGCGTGATCGACTTCGACACCGCGCACCCCGGCCCCCGGCTGTGGGACGTCGCCTTCGCGGTCTACCGCTGGGCCCCCACCACCGCCCCCGGGAACGCCGACGGCTTCGGCACGCCCGACGAACAGGCCGCCCGCGCCCGGGAGTTCTGCGACGCGTACGGCCTCGGCGCGGCCGACCGGGCCGGGCTGGTGGACGCGCTGGCGGCCCGACTGCACGCCCTGGTCGACTTCATGCGGGCCGAGGCCGCCGCCGGCAGCGCCGCGTTCGCCTCCCACCTGGCCGACGGGCACCACCTGATGTACCTCTCGGACGCCGCCTACGTGCTGCGCGAGCGGGAGCGCTTCGAGCGGGCGCTACTGGGCGGCTGACGCCTCCAGGTGCTCGCGCAGGGCACGGAACTCGGCGGTGATCCCGTCCACGGTGTAGTGCGCGTTCAGCCCGCTCGGGTTCGGCAGCACCCAGACCTCGGTGTCGCCGATCGTCTCCGGCTGCCGCCCGACCGCCGCCTTCGGGCGTCCGAACGCGGCCCGGTACGCGCCGATGCCGAGGACCGCGAGGACCCGCGGCCGCAGCCGCAGCACCCGTTCGACGAGGGCCTCGCCGCCCGCCCGGTACTCCTCGGCGGTCAGCTCGGCGGCCTTCGCGGTGGTGCGGGCTACCACGTTGGTGATGCCCAGGCCGAGCGCGAGCAGTTCCTCCTGCTCGTCCGGCCCCAACTGCCGCGGGGTGAAGCCGGACCGGTGCAGGGCCGGCCAGAAGCGGTTGCCCGGACGGGCGAAGTGGTGGCCGGTGGCGCCCGACCAGAGGCCCGGGTTGATGCCGCAGAACAGCACCCGCAGGCCGGGTGCGGCCACATCCGGGACAGTGGCGTCCTGGGCGGCGGCGAGCTGCTCGGCGGTCGGGCGGGGCGGGGGTGTGCGGGTCATCGGACCACTCTGCCGTACTCGTTGGCGGCCGCGCGTACTTGATCCGTTCATGCCGGGTATATCGGATGGATAGCCAGTTCGATTGTTTTCCGGACCAGATGACTTTTCGGGCCGAGAATGGGGTGGTGCCATACGAACTGAACGCCCTGATCGCCACCGATGAGCTGATCACCGTCGTGGCGGCCGAGCTCCCGATCGCGCGGGTCACCCGCCTGCCCCACGGGCTGGCGATCGTTCCGATGACGGACGAACTCCACCAGGCGCTCGCCCACCCGTCCACCGCGCCCGACTACGACTTCAAGCGGTTCCCCTCCGGCTTCGCCCTGCGCATCGCCGGCTGGTCCAAGGCCGCCCCGATCGGCTACGCCGAGATCGACGCCGAGCACCCCGCCGGCCGCCGCGCCGCCCTCTGGTACGACGGCCACATCACCCTCGGCCCGCTCACCCCCGCCGACGGCGACCCCCTGGCCCGCGTCCTCTCCGCCCTCGGCGCCCCGCCCACCGGCCTGCCCGAACTCACCGCCGCCCTCGACGCCCACCGCACCACCCCGCCGGAGGCCTGACCGGGCCGGCTCAGGCCGCCGCGATCCGGTCCGCGAGCCCGGCGTACCCGACCGGCTCGCCGCACACCCGCCGCACGGTGGCCAGGACTGCGCTGTCCCGCACCCGCCCGTCCGCCAGGGCCGCGCGGGAGGTCACGTAGAAGCTCCACTGCGCGACGTCCAGCGGGTCGTAGTCGGCGTGGCTGCGGGCGGTGTGCAGCGCGAAGACATAGACGTCGGCGTTGTACGACGGCTCCGCGGCCGTCCCGCCCTCCGGCGTCCAGACGCGCCCGCGCAGCCGGGAGAACTGGATCCGCGACAGCTCCCGCTGCCCCCACACCTGCAGGTAGGCGCTGGTCTTCACCTCGATCCGCAGCCCGCCCGGCGCCAGCACGTCGAAGCACTCCCACTCCTGGTTGCGGACGGTCGCGCCGACCGCCCGGTGCACCAGGAACTCCGCGAGCAGCCCGCGCGTGGTGTTCGTCCGCAGATCGGGCATCGCGTACCGCCAGAAGTCCAACACCGACCCGGCATCCGCGCCCCGAAACCCCTCACTGCCGTCCAACGGCGCCAGCACGGCGGGCGCCAACCACCCGTCGGGCAGAGGCAGTCCGAGCGTCATCTGCCCACCCTCCCACGGCAGATGGGGCCGCGAACGGCGGAGCAGCTCATTGCCCGTCGTACCGGACGGCGACGCCGCCGAGTTCCTTCGCCACCTGGTCGGCGAGTTCGTGATCGCAGAGGTTGATCGACCAGTTCGCGGCCGTGGCCAGGGCTGCCGGCACTCCGCGATGGGCGACGGCGGAGCGCAGCGCCCTGTCCCGGTCGGTGTCGCTGCCGTAGAGCCGCAGGGTCGCGCAGTTGGGGGGACGGCCGACCTTGCCCCCGGTGCGGCAGGTCAGTGAGCCGGCGGCTCCGGGTTTCCGCTCCTCGCAGCCGACGGCGGCGTCGAGGGCCGCGGTGAGCCGGTCGACGCTGTCGTATCGGGGCGAGGCCGGGATCGACGGCAGCGGGTGGTCGGGGATCTCCTGCTCGTCACCGGGGAGTACGACGCCGCCGAGGGCCTGGGCGATCTGCGGTGCGAAGGCGGGGTCGACGACGTTGATGCGCCAGTTCCCGGCGGCCACGAAGGTCTGGTGGAACTCCGTGCGCCCCGCTGCGATCGCGTCCCCGATGTCGTCCCGTGTGTAGCGGCTCGGGTCGAACACATCCACGACGTACTCGAAGCTGCTGCCGCCGAGGGCCGCAGTGCAGCCGATCCGCGACCCCCCGTTAATCGTGTTGCTCAACGTGACGCCGCACGGGATGCCTGCCTTGCCGAGCACATCCACGACGGCGTCCGCGCTGGTGAACTGAGGTGCGGTTGGCACGTTCGAGGGCATGGGGACGCGTGGCGGCGGACCGCCGCTTCCACAAGAGGCCAGGGAAGCGGCGGACAGCAGCATGAGCAGCGTTCGGACGAGGTTGGGCCGGCGCATCAGGTGCTCAGCCTGCCGGTGGTACGGGGGCCGGGCCGGGGCTCGGCGCCGGCACACCGGGTGCCGGCGCGGGTGATGTGCCCGGCGGGGGGAGGACCGGTGGACGGGGTTGGTCCGGGGGCAGCGGGGCGGTGCCGCGTTCGCCGGTGCTCACTCCCGGACCGGCGTAGATCGGGTTCACGTTGACGTTGTGATCGTTGGGAGTCCGGGCCGCGAGCTCGTCGAGGGCCTTGCGTCGCTCCGCCTCGGGCAGGTTGTTCCACGCGTCCGCGTCGCGCAGCGATTGCTGCAGACCGTCCCAGTTGTCCGAGCGGTCCTTGATGGCTGCGCCGCGGTGTGAACCGTCGTCGCCGTACAGGGCGTTGGAGTCGCGCACCTGGGGTGTGTCGGCCGCGTACAGCAGGAACAGCTGCTTGTCGGTGCCGGCCCCGTGCGGGTTCTTCTGGAGCTGCTGCAGGTAGTAGGCGCTCAGCCGGACGTCCTCGCTCGGGTTCTCCTCGATGTACTTCGCCAGCTGGGAGTCGCTGAGGCCGGAGAGGCCTGCGAACGCGTTCGGGTTGTCCCTGATCACGCTCCGGGCGGTCGCGAGCTTGACGTGGGTGATGCCGAGGGACTTGTCCGGCTTGAGGCTCTCCTCCGCGGACCAGTTGGCCATGCGCCCCGCAGCGGTCAGCGGTCCGTCCAGGCCGGGTTCCTGGTTCTGGTACCACTGCTGCTCCTGCCACATGATGGCGAGCAGCAGGTCCGTGCTGATGCCGGTCTCGGCGGATGCCCGGCGGGCCGCCTCGATCATCTCGGGTGGGACGTTGATCCGATGGGGCCCGTTCTGCGCGCTCTGCAGCCGCATGGCGATCGCGAGCGCGCTGTTGCCGTCGCGGTCGAGTGCTTCCTGGACTGTCTTGGAGCTTTCGACGACGGCCAGTTGGGCCAGGGTGCGAAGCTCGTCGGCTGCTGTCGTGTCCGCAGCGCCGGCGTCGCGCAGCGCCGCGGTGATCAGAGCCTGCGCCCGGTCGATCTGCTCGCCGAGGTCCGCGGCCCCGGCAGGGCCGGTGAGCACAGGGTCGGTGTAGACGCTGCCGTCCTGACGGACCTTCAGCTGATGGCCGTGAGCGAAGTCGAGCGCCCCGTGCAGGGCTCGCTGGGCGTTCGCCATTGCGGTGGCGAGTCGGTCGTAGACCTTGGCGAGGTCGCGCATGGAGAGGGCCGCGGCCTCGTAGGCGTCCGCATGCCGGGCGAAGCGGGTTCGGGCGGAGTCCCCGGCCGGGCTCACCCACGCGCTGCCGAGAGTGCGGGCGACCTCCTCGCGTGCGACCGCGGCCACGTTTTCGCAGTGCCTGGCCGTGGTCAGCGCGTCGTCGCACGCCTTCTGCCAGAGCTGAGGCTGAGCGCGATCCAGATCGTCGAGTGTCAGCATCAGGCACCCCGCAGCCACTGGGCGTCACCGGAGAGCGCTTCGGCCGTCCGGCCGTCCGTGGCGACGTAGTTGTTCGCCGATGCCCTGAGCGCTTCGGCGGCTGCTTCGACCTCGTCCGCCTCCTTGTGCAGGCGGTCCCTCCAGGCGGTGACGCACTGGGAGTTGGCGCCGGCCGCCTGCCATCCGCGATGTGCGCTGCCCGCTGTCTCCGCGTCATCCAGCATGAACCCCCGGCGGCTGTCCGCGCCGGCCTCCAGCATGGAGGCGGCTGCACGTCGGACGCTGCCCGGATCGATGTCGATGTCGGCTCGCAAGTCATCCCCCCAAGGTGACTCGTTGTGCATCGATCTTGACGTTCGGTAGGACGAGCCCGGTTCGTGGACGGTTCCCGAGCATGCAGATCTCCGGACTGCGGGCCGTGTGCCTCGGCCCGACGGCCGACGTCGGGGGCCCCCGCGAACGGCGAAAGGGCGCGCCGGGGGACCGGTGCGCCCTTTCGGTGCCGGGGGTCCGGCAGCGTCGCTGTCGGGTCAGCGGTAGTTGACGAACTGCAGGGCGAAGTCGAGGTCCTTGCCCTTCAGCAGGGCCTGGACGGCCTGCAGGTCGTCGCGCGACTTCGAGGTGACCCGCAGCTCGTCGCCCTGGACCTGGGCCTTGACGCCCTTGGGGCCCTCGTCGCGGATGATCTTCGCCACCTTCTTGGCATCCTCGGTGGTGATGCCCTCCTTGATGTCGGCGAAGATCTTGTACTCCTTGCCGGACAGGTGCGGCTCGGCCGCGTCCAGCGCCTTCAGCGACAGCCCGCGCTTCACGAACTTGGTCTGCAGCACGTCCAGGATCGCCCGGACCCGCTCCTCGCCGTTGGCCTTCATCTCGATCTTCTCGCCGGACCGCTTGATCTCGGCGCCCACGTTCTTGAAGTCGAAGCGGGTGGCGATCTCGCGGGAGGTCTGGTTGATCGCGTTGTCGACCTCCTGCCACTCGACCTTCGAGACGATGTCGAAACTGGAGTCGGCCATGGGTGTTGGTCTCCTTGAACTACTGGCTGCACGGTCTGCGCCACCCGCCACCGGCGGGCGACGCCCCAGCCTATCCAGCCCCCCGCGCCACTGCCCGCAGCAGCTCGCGCCCGACCTTGATCATCACGTGACGAAACAAGTGGCAGACCACCCCCCAACATCGGGTATCGTTTACGACGTCGAACGGGGCAGCGCCCCACGAGACACCATCCCTGGCGGGTTGCCCGAGCGGCCAAAGGGAGCAGACTGTAAATCTGTCGCGCAAGCTACGCAGGTTCGAACCCTGCACCCGCCACTGGATAGTGGAACAGCCCCCGAGCTGCGGAGACGCAGAGCGGGGGCTTTTTCGTTGGCCGGGGAGGGGGTGGGGTCGCGAGCATGGGCGGTATGGAGTTTCCCGGGGGGCGGCCGGTGGCGCCGCGGATGTTGTTGGTTCGGCGGGTCGGCTGGTTTGTGCTGGAGCGGCCGGTGTTCGTGGCCGCGGGCTGTGTGTTCCGGGTGACGCGGGATGCTCTGGTGGTCGAGCATCCTTCGGGGGAGCGGCGGCGGTATCCGGGGGAGGTGGTCCGTTAGCCGGGGTGGTTCTGGCGGGGGAGGGCGAGGGCCACGGTGTCGGCGAATTCGCGGACGGCGCTGGTGCGGGAGACGACGCGGCCGCAGTGGACGACCAGGCGGGAGTGGCCGCCGGCGAAGGCGCCGATCAGGCTGTCGCCGCGGACGGCGAGGAGTTCGGCGGGGAAGCCGGCGTCGACGCGGACGGGGGGCAGGCCGAGGGCGGCGCGGGCCTGGGTGGAGACGGCGTCGTAGGCGGCTTCGGGGGAGAGCGCGCCCCCGGCGGCGAGCAGGCGGGCGGTGTCGAGGGGGTCGGCCCGGCCGACGGGGTTGGCGGCGTCGCGGAGGCTGCCCGCGCCGGCCGTGAGGGAGACCCTGGCGTGGGCCAACTCGCGTACCAGGGAGGGGTGCAGGCCGGGCGGCGGCCCTTCGAGGCCGGTGCAGCCGCCGTTCTGCGGGAGGCAGGCGACGCGCATCCCGGAGTCGGCAAGGACGGTGGAGCCGCCGGGCGGGAGTGCGCTGCACGGCCCGAGGGTGACCCGCGGCCGGTGCGGGGCCAGCGCGGCGACCAGGCGGGCCAGCTGGGCGCGGTCGGCGGCGTCGGTGTGCAGGTCGACCGGGCAGTCGGCCTCGGCAGCGGCGCCGAGCAGGATCTGCACGTAACCGATCGGGTCGGGGTCGAGGTCGGGGCAGCCGCCGGCCGCGTCCGCGCCGAGTTTGAGGGCGTCGCGCAGCTGGGCCCGCCCGTCGGCGCCGGCCAGGCCGGTGAGCAGCCGGGGCATCGCGACGGCCTGGAGTTCGGCGAGCCCGCGCAGCGACTGACGGGCGGTGAGGACGGCCTCCAGCCGCCCGAGTCCGTGCACGTCGCCGATCCGGACGTGGGTGCGCTGGGCGGTGGCCCCGTAGCCGAGCGAGGTGAGCGCGGCCTCGGTGACCCGGCGGACCACGTCCGCGGGCCCGTCCGGCGGCGGCGCGGGCAGGGCGGCGGAGAACGCGTCGTCGTAGTGGCCGTGCGGTTCGGCGGGGGCGGGCAGCAGCAGGTAGCCGGAGAGGTCGATGCGGGCACCGGTGGTGACGGTGGGCTGGCCGGGCAGCGCGGGCAGCGGGCCGAGGCTGCCGACGGTGCCGACGGCCTGGATGCGGTCGCCGCTGATCCGGACGTCCACCACTCGGCCGTCGATCAGCCGGGCTCCGGTGAGCAGCAGGACCGGCCCGTGCCCGAGCGGGTTGGCGCCCGGCGGCCGGTCGCCGTCGCTGGGTTCGCTCATCGGCCCGTTCCCTCCAGTCCCGTTGACCGCCCGGCGGCCCTGGGGCCGGGTTGCGGGGGCGGCCTGCGGCGCGCCCCCGCGAGAGGTCGCTGACGGCCGAGCCTATGGCGCGCCCGGCCGGGACGCTCGGACCCCGGGTCGTCGCCCGTGTCGTGGGAGGGCGGCCTTGGCGAAGGGCCGGTTCCGGTTGCGCCGGGGGTCGAACGGGTGTCGGGTGGCGGCTCGTCAGTGCGGCCCCGCCGACCTGCGGAGATCGGCCGCGGATACGGATTTCACCTCTGGCCCGGAACCGTGTAATCTCTTCCTCGTTCGCCCCTATAGCTCAGTCGGTAGAGCGTCTCCATGGTAAGGAGAAGGTCTGCGGTTCGATTCCGCATGGGGGCTCTGGTGAAAGGCTCCTCGCTCCGGTGGGGTTCCGATCATCAAAGCGGTGTAGCTCAGTTGGTAGAGCAAGCGGCTCATAATCGCTGTGTCACCGGTTCAAGTCCGGTCACCGCTACCCCGCGTAGTCGATCGGGGGTACTACTCCCGATCGGCTACTCTTGTCTGTGTTCTTATTCGTTGTCCCAGGAAGGCACTCCCGTGGCTGCCACCGACGTCCGCCCGAAGATCACGCTGGCCTGCGTGGAGTGCAAGGAGCGGAACTACATCACCAAGAAGAACCGGCGCAACGACCCGGACCGTCTTGAGATGAAGAAGCACTGCCCGCGTTGCAACTCTCACACGGCGCACCGCGAGACCCGCTGACTTTGCCTCGACTCCAGGCCGCTCCCCACTACGGGGCGCGGCCTGGAGTCATTTCTGCACATGGTTCCGACGCACCATCGGAGGATTTGCGCATGCCGCTCGACCCCTCGTTCATCGGGCGGACGTACCCGCCCACCGCGCCGTACGAGGTCGGCCGGGAGAAGATCCGCGAGTTCGCCGCCGCGATCGGCGACGCGAACCCGGCGTACACCGACGCCGAGGCCGCCAAGTCGCTCGGCCACCCGGACGTGATCGCCCCGCCGACCTTCCCCTTCATGCTGTCCTTCCAGGCGGCGGCGCAGGTGGTGAACGACCCGGAGCTGGGGCTCGACTACAGCCGGGTGGTGCACGGCGACCAGAAGTTCCTGTACTCCCGCCCGGCCCGGGTCGGCGACCGGCTCTCGGTGACGGTCTCCATCGACGCGATCAAGTCGCTGGCCGGCAACGACGTGCTGACCGTCCGCGGTGAGGTGCACGACGCCAGCGGCGAGCACGTGGTGACGTCGATCATGACGCTGGTGGCCCGCGCCGCCGACGAAGCCGGGGAGGAGTGACCGTGACGGTCCGCTTTGACGAGGTCCAGGTCGGCACCGAGCTGCCGGCCCAGTCGTTCCCGGTGACCCGGGCCACGCTGGTCCAGTACGCGGGGGCGTCGGGGGACTTCAACCCGATCCACTGGAACGAGAAGTTCGCCCGCGAGGTCGGCCTGCCGGACGTGATCGCGCACGGCATGTTCACCATGGCCGAGGCCGCCCGGGTGGTCACCGACTGGGTCGGCGACCCGGCCGCGGTGGTCGAGTACGGCGTCCGCTTCACCAAGCCGGTGGTCGTCCCGAACGACGGCGTCGGCGCCACCATCGAGGTCACTGGCAAGGTCGCCGCGCTGCTGGACGGCAACCGGGTGCGGGTGGACCTGGTGGCGACCAGCGACGGCCAGAAGGTGCTGGGCATGTCCCGCGCCGTGGTCCAGCTGGCCTGAGCCGGCGCCCCCGGGGCCGGCGGCCGCAGCCGACCGGCCCGTGCGGCGGACGGTTACGCTGGGGCGGTGATTGAGCAGATGGACGCACCGCTGGCCCCGTTGACGACGCTGCGCCTCGGCGGCCCCGCCCGCCGCCTGGTGACGGCCGAGACGGACGCCGAGGTGGTCGCCGCGGTCCGCGCCGCCGACCGGGCCGGCGAGCCGCTGCTGGTGATCGGCGGCGGCTCCAACCTGGTGATCGCCGACGCGGGCTTCCCCGGCACCGTCCTGCGGATCGCCACCACCGGGTTCACGCTCGACGGCACCCTGCTGGAGCTCGCCGCTGGCGAGGTCTGGTCGGACGCGGTGGCCCGCACCGTCGACGCCGGCCTCGCGGGCATCGAGTTCCTGGCCGGCATCCCGGGCTCGGCCGGCGCGACCCCGGTGCAGAACGTCGGCGCGTACGGCCAGGAGGTCGCCGAGACCATCACCGAGGTGGTCGCCCACGACCGCCTGCTCGACGAGACGGTGACGCTGACCGGCGCCGAGTGCGCCTTCTCCTACCGGCACAGCCGCTTCAAGGCCGACCCGGACCGCTACGTGGTGCTGCGGGTCCGCTTCCGGCTCGCCGACGAGGGCGGGCTGTCCTCCCCGGTGAAGTACGCCGAGGTGGCCCGCTCGCTGGGCGTCGAGGCCGGGGCGCGGGTGAAGCTCGCCGAGGCGCACGCCGAGGTGCTGCGGCTGCGGGCCGGCAAGGGCATGGTGCTCGACCCCGCCGACCACGACACCTGGTCGGCCGGCTCCTTCTTCACCAACCCCGTCCTGACGGACGCCCAATTCGCGGAGTTCACCGCCCGGTTGGGCGGTCTTGAGGCCCCCGGCTACCCGGCCGGCGCGGGCCGCACCAAGACCTCGGCGGCCTGGCTGATCGACAACGCCGGCTTCCGCAAGGGCCACGGCGCCGGCCCCGCCACGCTCTCCACCAAGCACACCCTGGCCCTCACCAACCGCGGCTCGGCCACCACCGAGGACCTGCTCGCCCTCGCCCGCGAGGTGCGGGACGGCGTGCGCGCGGCCTTCGGGGTGGACCTGGTCAACGAGCCGGTGATGGTCGGCGTCAGCCTCTAGAGCGAAACGGCCGGGACGGGCTCGTCCACCAGCCAGGCGTCGATGTCCGCCAGCAGCTCCTTGACGACGTGCTCTGGCGCCCGCGAGGAGCGCACCGACTGCCGTGCCAGCTCGGCCAGTTCGGCGTCGGTGAACCCGTGCGACGTGCGGGCCAGGGTGTACTGGTCGGCCAGCCGGGAGCCGAACAGCAGCGGGTCGTCGGCGCCCAGCGCCAGCGGCACCCCGGCCTCGAACAGGGTGCGCAGCGGGACGTCCTCGGGCCGCTCGTAGACGCCGAGCGCGACGTTCGAGGCCGGGCAGACCTCGCAGGTGACCTGCCGGTCGGCGAGTCGCTGCAGCAGCCGCGGGTCCTCGGCGGCCCGCACGCCGTGGCCGATCCGCCCGGCGCCCAGGTCGTCCAGGCAGTCGCGGACCGAACCCGGCCCGGCCAGCTCCCCGCCGTGCGGCGCGGCCAGCAGCCCGCCGCTCCGGGCGATCGCGAACGCCCGGTCGAAGTCCCGTGCCAGGCCCCGCCGTTCGTCGTTCGACAGGCCGAAGCCGATGACGCCCCGATCGGTGTAGCGGACGGCCAGCCGGGCCAGCGTGCGGGCGTCCATCGGCGACTTCATCCGGTTCGCCGCGACCAGCACCCGGATGCCCACCCCGGTGGCCTCGGAGGCCTCCCGGACGGCGTCCAGGATCAGCTCCAGGGTCGGGGTGAGGCCGCCCAGCAGCGGCGCGTACGAGGTCGGGTCGACCTGGATCTCCAGCCAGCGGGAGCCGTCGGCCCGCTCGTCCTCGGCGGTCTCCAGGACCAGCCGGCGGATGTCGGACTCGTCGCGCAGGCAGGAGCGCGCGGTGTCGTACAGCCGCTGGAACCGGAACCAGCCGCGTTCGTCGGTCGCCCGGAGTTTCGGCGGACGGCCCGAACTGAGCGCCTCCGGCAGCCGGACGCCGTGCTTGTCGGCCAGCTCCAGCAGCGTCGCGGGGCGCATCGAACCGGTGAAATGCAGGTGGAGGTGAGCCTTCGGGAGGCTCCGGACATCACGCAGGCGATCCATTCACCGATCCTGCCGCATAACCCGCCGAAACCGGAACCGCCCCCCGCACGTCGCCCGAACGGGTGAGGTGCGAGGGGCGGTCGAAGCCCGCAGGGGTCAGGCGCGGGCCTCGCCCAGCAGCTTCTGCATCCGGCTGACGCCCTCGACCAGGTCGGCGTCGCCCAGCGCGTACGACAGCCGCAGGTAGCCGGGGGTGCCGAAGGCCTCGCCCGGGACGACCGCGACCTCGGCCTCGTCCAGGATCAGCGCGGCCAGCTCGGCGGAGGTCTGCGGGCGCTTGCCCCGGATCTCCTTGCCCAGCAGCGACTTGACGGACGGGTAGGCGTAGAACGCGCCCTGCGGCTCGGGGCAGTACACGCCCTCGATCTCGTTCAGCATCGCCACGACGGTGCGGCGGCGGCGGTCGAACGCGGTCTTCATCTCGTCCACCGCGGACAGGTCGCCGGCCACCGCCGCCAGCGCGGCGCGCTGCGCCACGTTGGAGACGTTGGAGGTGGCGTGCGACTGCAGGTTGGCGGCGGCGGCCACCACGTCCTTCGGGCCGATCAGCCAGCCCACCCGCCAGCCGGTCATGGCGTAGGTCTTCGCCACGCCGTTGACCACGATGCACTTGTCGGCGAGCTCGGGCAGCAGGGCCGGCAGCGAGGTGAAGGTCGCGTCGCCGTACACCAGGTGCTCGTAGATCTCGTCGGTGAGCACCCACAGGCCGTGCTCCAGCGCCCAGCGGCCGATCGCCTCGGCCTCGGCCTCGGTGTACACCGCGCCGGTCGGGTTGGACGGCGAGACGAACAGCACCACCTTGGTGTTCGCGGTGCGGGCGGCCTCCAGCTGCGCCACCGAGACCTTGTAGCCGCTGGTCTCGTCCGCGACCACCTCGACCGGGGTGCCGCCGGCGAGCTTCACGGCCTCCGGGTAGGTGGTCCAGTACGGGGCCGGGATGATCACCTCGTCGCCCGGGTCGAGGATCGCGGCGAAGGCGTTGTAGATCGCCTGCTTGCCGCCGTTGGTCACCAGCACCTGCGAGGCGTCCACCTGGTAGCCGGAGTCGCGCAGCGTCTTGGCGGCGATCGCGGCCTTCAGCTCCGGCAGGCCGCCGGCCGGGGTGTAGCGGTGGTTCGCCGGGTCCTGGCAGGCCGCGACGGCGGCGTCGACGATGTAGCCGGGCGTCGGGAAGTCGGGCTCGCCGGCGCCGAAGCCGATCACCGGACGGCCGGCCGCCTTGAGGGCCTTGGCCTTGGCGTCGACGGCGAGGGTGGCCGACTCGGCGATGGCGCCGACCCGGGCGGAGACCCGGCGGTTCGCGGGGAGGACGTTCTCGGGGGTGGGTGCGCTCATGCCTTGCATGGTCCCAGACCGCACGGGGCGCGGGCATCGCGGTTCCACCATGCGTACCGGCGCGTTCCAACATCCGTACGCCGCCGCCGACCGGGTGAGCCCCCCGCCGCCGGGCGGGTGACGCCGCCGGGAGGATCGCGGTGAATGACGTTCGACCAATCGGCGAAGAACCCGTACACTCACTGCTCGACGGCTCCCAAGTGCGGATCCTTCGGCCGGGTACACCACACGGCCGGGTGGATACGGTAGGTTGGGGGCCAACGACGGAGCCGCAAGGTTCCGAAGGGCACTAGCTCAATTGGTAGAGCACCGGTCTCCAAAACCGGCGGTTGGGGGTTCGAGTCCCTCGTGCCCTGCAGCTCGACTCGTGCCAAGCCCGTTCGCTCCGAAGAGCGAGCGGGCTTGATGCGGAGAGGGCCCCGCCCAGCACTGCTTTCGCCGGATCGCCCGTGCACCAGGCACGGTAGCTCCGCAGGACCCGGATTCAGGTGAGGACGAGTGACGGAGACCACGGGCTCCACCGCAACGCCTGAGAGCGGCAACCCCGAGGGGGCCGACGCGGCGGACGAGACCACCGCGGACGGCAAGCTGTCCCGGCGCGAGCGTCGGCGTGCCAACAAGGCCGGCGGCGAGGGTGGCAAGAAGTCCGGCAAGCGGGCCAAGAAGGGCCTGTTCGCGCGGATGGGCATCTTCTACCGCCAGATCATCGCCGAACTGCGCAAGGTCGTCTGGCCCACCCGCAGCCAGCTGATCCAGTACACCACCGTCGTGGTGACCTTCGTGATCGTGCTGATGCTGCTGGTCGCCGGTCTCGACTGGGTCTTCGCCAAGGGAGCCTTCTGGCTCTTCGGCTGACGCCCGCTCAGTCCGACCGAAACCGGGATCCCCGCGGAACCCGCACCGATACTCCACCCCGACCCGGGCCGAACCTCTCGGCCCGGGTCGAGCTGTCGGCGCGAACGGCCACGGGCGACTACCGTTGAGTCGGTACTGTTGAGGTATCCGTTCCACAACCAGGAAAGAAGCAGCGACCGTGTCTGAGTCCCCCCTGTACGACGCCGACGAGACCGTCCGCGAGGCGGATGTCGCCGCCGAGCTGGACGCGGCCGAGGCTGCTTCCGACGCCGAGGCCGCCGAGGAGATCGTGACCGGCGCGGACGAGGACGAGGCCGAGGTCGCGGACGCCGAAGCGGGCGAGCCGGCCGAGGTCGAGGCCGTGCACGAGGTGGACGACGAGACCGCCGAGGCCGTCGAGGCTGCCGATGAGGCCGCCGAGGCCGCCGAGGTCGAGGTCGAGGAGGTCGAGTCCGACCCCGTCGCCGAGTTCCGCGAGCAGCTGCGCCGCGCCCCCGGCGAGTGGTACGTCATCCACACCTACGCCGGCTACGAGAACCGGGTGAAGCAGAACCTGGAGCAGCGCTCCGTCTCGCTGAACGTCGAGGACTACATCTTCGAGTCCCAGGTTCCGCAGGAGGAGGTCGTCCAGATCAAGAACGGCGACCGCAAGACCATCCGGCAGAACAAGCTCCCCGGCTACGTGCTGGTCCGCATGGACCTCACCCCGGAGTCCTGGGGCGTCGTGCGCAACACCCCCGGTGTCACCGGCTTCGTCGGCAACGCCTACGACCCGTACCCGCTGACGCTGGACGAGGTCGTCAAGATGCTCGCCCCCGACGTGGAGCGCGCCGCCGCCAAGGAGGCCGGCAAGGCCTCGCCGGTGCGCCCGGTCGAGGTTCAGGTGCTGGACTTCGAGGTCGGCGACTCGGTCACCGTCACCGACGGTCCGTTCGCCACCCTGCAGGCGACCATCAACGAGATCAACCCCGACTCGAAGAAGGTCAAGGGCCTGGTGGAGATCTTCGGCCGGGAGACCCCGGTCGAGCTCTCCTTCGACCAGATCCAGAAGAACTGACCCACAGGTCTCCGGTGCCGGGGCGGGGCGAGAGCCTCCGCCCCGGCACCGTTTTGGTCCAGCACCGCATCAGCGGTTAGCCTGGTCCGATGTGTGTCCTGGTATTCGGGTTTCGCCCCGGTGCCGGGTAGCTCAGTAACCACCTCTCGGAAGGACCCGGGACATGCCTCCCAAGAAGAAGAAGGTCACGGGGCTTATCAAGCTCCAGATCAACGCCGGTGCGGCCAACCCGGCCCCGCCGGTCGGCCCCGCGCTCGGCCAGCACGGCGTCAACATCATGGAATTCTGCAAGGCGTACAACGCGGCCACCGAGTCGCAGCGCGGCATGATCGTGCCGGTGGAGATCACGGTCTACGAGGACCGCACCTTCACCTTCGTCACGAAGACCCCGCCGGCTGCGCGCCTCATCCTGAAGGCCGCGGGCATCGACAAGGGCTCCAAGGAGCCGCACAAGACCAAGGTCGCCAAGCTGACCTCGGCCCAGGTGCGCGAGATCGCCACCACCAAGATGCCCGACCTGAACGCCAACGACCTGGACGCCGCGGAGAAGATCATCGCCGGCACCGCCCGGTCGATGGGCATCACCGTCGAGGGCTGACCAGCCCGTACGTCCACCGTGGTAGGGCCGGCGCGGCCCGTGAATACCACGAACTCCATTAGTTACTAGGAGCAGCAGTGAAGCGCAGCAAGGCCCTCAAGGCCGCGGACGCCCAGGTCGACCGCACCCGGATCTACGCCCCCCTCGAGGCCGTCCGCCTCGCCAAGGCGACCTCCACCACCAAGTTCGACGGCACCGTCGAGGTCGCCATGCGTCTGGGCGTCGACCCGCGCAAGGCCGACCAGATGGTCCGCAGCACCGTCATCCTCCCGCACGGCACCGGTAAGACCGCCCGGGTCCTGGTCTTCGCGAACGGTGAGCGTGCCGAGGCCGCGCGTGCTGCGGGCGCCGACATCGTCGGCTCGGACGAGCTGATCGACGAGGTCGCCAAGGGTCGCCTGGACTTCGACGCCGTCGTCGCCACCCCGGACCTCATGGGCAAGGTCGGCCGCCTGGGCCGCGTGCTCGGTCCCCGTGGCCTGATGCCGAACCCGAAGACCGGCACCGTGACCCCGGACGTCGCCAAGGCCGTCAACGAGATCAAGGGCGGCAAGATCGAGTTCCGCGTCGACAAGCACTCGAACCTGCACCTGATCATCGGCAAGTCCTCGTTCTCGGACGAGCAGCTGGTCGAGAACTACGCCGCGGCGCTGGACGAGGTCCTGCGGGCCAAGCCGTCCGCCGCCAAGGGCCGCTACATCAAGAAGATCGCCTTCTCCACCACCATGGGCCCCGGCATCCAGGTGGACCCGAACCGCACCCGCAACCTCCTCGTCGAGGAGGACCCGGCGGCGGTCTGACCTGAGGTCAGTTCCCCACGCGGTCGATTCATCGGGCCCGCACCCCTCTTCGGGGTGCGGGCCCGGTGCTTTTCTAATCCGCTCGCGCGAGCGGTGGGGGCATCGGATAGAGTCCGATCGCATTTCGACATGAGAATCGGATTAGAGGGGGACTTCGTGCGCGCACTGCGTACCGTTGCCGTGGCCTGCCTGGCCGCGGGTCTGCTCACCGCCTGCAGCAGCTCCGGATCGAGCGGCAGCACCACCGACGCCAAGCCGGGCGCCGCTTCCTCCGGCGCTTCGGGCGCGAGCACCGCCGGCGCGAGCGCCGGCAGCGGTGGCCAGGGCGGTACGAAGCTCGGCGCCAAGGAGGCGCTGCTCGCCTCCGCCGCGGTGATGGAGAAGGCCGGCAGCGCCAAGCTGACGCTCAGCGGCGACGCCGAGGGCACCGGCGAGTTCGTCTGGAAGGCCCCGAAGTCCTTCCTGCTCACCAGCAAGTCCGACGGCGTGGACAGCAAGGTCCTCTTCGTCGGCGACGTGATGTACGTCGGCGTCAACGGCGAGATGGCCAGCCTGGCCGGCGGCAAGGCCTGGATGAAGCTCGACCCGAAGGCCGTCGCCGGCCAGGAGGGCGCCCCCGGCGCCAGCGACATGGGCGGCTTCGCCTCCACCATGGAGCTGATGGACCCGGCCGCGCAGCTGGCCGTCGCCGCGCCGACCGCCAAGGAGGCCGGCTCCGAGACGGTGGCGGGCCAGAGCACCACGCACTACACCAGCGAGGTCCCGGTGGACACGCTGGTCGAGAAGATGCAGTTGGCCGCGGAGCTCAAGGCCCAGGTGCTGGCCGAGCTGAAGAAGAAGGGCTCGTCCGTCACCAGCGAGTTCTGGATCAACGCCAAGGGCGAGCTGGTCCAGCAGTCCTCCAACGGCCTGTCCAGCGGCAGCGGCAAGGTCGTCTACAGCGCCCTGGGCACCGTCCAGCCGACCAAGGCCCCGGCCGACTCCGAGGTCTTCGCGCTGACCGATCTGCTGAAGCAGTGACGCCCTCCCGTCCGGCCCGGGGTCGCCGCCGGGCCGGACGGGACGCGTGACAAGGTGGGGGAGCGGAACGGACGGCGGGAAGGAAGGACCGATGGCGGCACGTGCGCGTACGGCCGCGGCCCTGCTGGCCGCCGCCCTGGTGCTGACCGCGGCGAGCGGCTGCACCGGCTCCGGGTCGGCCGCCGGCACCGCCCAGCCGGCCACCCCCTCGCCGAGCGGCGTCCGGGCCACCCCCACCGACCGCTCCCCGCACGGGGTGCTGCTCTCCGTCCAGCTGGCGCTGCACGAGGCCCGGCGGGCCGAGTTCCGGGCCGTGCTGGGCGAGGACCGGGCCAAGGGCGCGCTGTTCTGGGCGCCCAAGCCGGTGCTGCAGTACCGGGCCGACGCGGACGCCCGCCGGCTGATGGTGCTGGACACCTCCGCCTACGTGGGCGGCGACCCGCAGACCGCCGCCCGGCTGGGCGGGCCGGCCTGGGAGAAGTACACCGGCAGCCGCAACCCGTACCAGCCGCTGATCGACCGGATCAGCCCGGTGGTGGCCACCGCCGCCGCGGCCGCCGCGGACGATCCGGTGCTGGTCGGCGAGGAGAAGCTGCTGGACGTCGACGTCACGCACTACCGGGTCACGCTGACCGCCGCGAAGTACGCCGCCGCGCAGACCCAGCTCGACCAGGGCCGCCGGCAGGCCCTGGAGGCCGCGCTCGGCCCCGGCGACGTGGTGCTCGACCTGTGGCTCAACGACCGCGACCAGCTGGTCCAGCTGCGCCGGGCCGCCGCCGAGGTCGACACCATCGGCTACGCCGAGTACGGCAGCTCCGCGCTCTCGGTGCAGGCCCCCGCCGAGGCGGACACCGCCCCGGAGTCCGGGGCCACCGCGCCCCCGTTCCCGTAGCGGTTTGCCCGGGCCCGATTTGGGGAAATCGGCGCGGGCGGTTAGGCTGGCCGAGCCAAAGACCGCTGGTTGTTGCCGTGCGCCCGTGAGGGTGGGCGGTGCCGAAGGATCCGCCTCGTGCGGGTCGCCCGCGCAGGTTGTGGAGCAGACAAGATCTCCGGACCGTTTTTCGGTTCGTCGAGGTCATGGCAAGCCCCGTGCGCCTGCGCGCCGGGGCTTTTTCGCTTCCCGGGGTCCGCGGCGTTGAATGGTCGACTTCTCGAAGGTCGGCCCGACTTCGACATCACGGAAGGAGGCGTAAGCCTATGGCCAGGCCCGACAAGGCTGCCGACGTCGCCGAGATCACGGACAAGTTCCGTGCTTCCAGCGCCGCCGTTCTGACCGAGTACCGCGGTCTCACGGTGAAGCAGCTCAAGACGCTGCGTCGCTCGCTCACCGGCAACGCCGATTACGCCGTGGTGAAGAACACGCTGACCAAGATCGCGGCCAACGAGGCCGGGATCTCCGAGCTGGACGACCTGTTCGCCGGTCCGACGGCTGTCGCCTTCGTCACCGGTGACCCGGTGGAGTCGGCGAAGGCTCTGCGTGACTTCGCCAAGGAGAACCCTGCTCTCATCATCAAGGGCGGTGTCCTTGACGGTAAGGCGCTGACCGCCGATGAGATCAAGAAGCTCGCGGACCTCGAGTCCCGCGAGGTGCTGCTCGCCAAGCTGGCGGGTGCGATGAAGGCCAAGCAGTCCCAGGCTGCCGCCGTCTTCCAGGCGCTCCCGTCGAAGCTCGTTCGCACCGTGGAAGCGCTGCGCGAGAAGGTCGAGCAGGGCGGTGCCGGTACTCCGGCTCCCGCCGAGGACGCGGAGTAACCACTCCCGTCCCAGCGGGCCCGCAAGTACGCCCGCCAATCCGTACATCCGGCACCTGCCGAATTAGTGGAAGGACGCCATCATGGCGAAGCTCACCGCCGACGAACTGCTCGCCGAGTTCGAGGGCATGACCCTCATCGAGCTGGCCGGTTTCGTGAAGGCCTTCGAGGAGAAGTTCGACGTCACCGCGGCCGCCCCGGTTGCCGTTGCCGCCGCCGGTGGCCCGGCCGCCGCCGCCGAGGCCGTTGAGGAGCAGGACGAGTTCGACGTCATCCTCGATGGCGCGGGCGACAAGAAGATCCAGGTCATCAAGGAGGTGCGCGCCCTGACCTCCCTCGGCCTGAAGGAGGCCAAGGACCTCGTTGACACCGCTGGTGCCAAGGTTCTCGAGAAGGTCACCAAGGAGGCCGCCGAGAAGGCCAAGGCTCAGCTCGAGGGCGCCGGCGCCAAGGTCACCGTCAAGTGACTTTGTCCTCTCTCTGAGAGGTGCTCTTCCGGCCGGGCCGGCCACCCTTCGGGGTGGCCGGCCCGGCCTGCTTCGTCTCTGCCGCCCGGAGCCCTCAGGACTCGGATCCTGTCGGCCCCCGGGGGTAGGGTGATCGCTGTCGTCGCCAGTCCGTCACGGGCCGTGTGTAACGCCCGGAGCGGCTGCGACGATGGGCAGTACGAGGTCCGCACCCTGGTGGGGGCCTTGACGAACGGCACGCGGCGCGCGATTCTCAAGGCGCGTGCCCAAGCGGAACCGTCTCCGATGCATATTCGGCGGCGGCACTGGGAAGGTTCCCGGTGACGCAGGAGTGGGTGCGACGGCCCGGCCGGTGAGGGATCACTGCCCGGGTTGTCGGTTGTACGGGAGGAGCGTCCGATTCGGTCTCCGAATCAGGGCTTGCTAGCAGTGTCGCCATTGGCTACACTGTCCCTTTGCGCTGCCTGTTAGCTGCTCCGTGACTCGTCGCCCGGAGTGGCCCCTGTCCTGACCTGGGGTTTTCCGCCTCGGCCATGGCGCGGACGGTATGCGCGTAGTGAGCTCCGAGCCCTCGGAAGGACCCCCCTCTTGGCCGCGCCGCGCAACGCCTCGAACAATTCCGCATCCACCGCCCCGCTCCGCGTCTCGTTCGCGAAGATCAAGGAGCCCCTCGAGGTCCCCAACCTCCTCGCCCTGCAGACCGAGAGCTTTGACTGGCTGCTCGGCAACGCGGCCTGGAAGTCCCGGGTCGAGGCAGCCCTGGAGAGCGGTCAGGACGTCCCCACCAAGTCCGGTCTGGAGGAGATCTTCGAGGAGATCTCCCCGATCGAGGACTTCAGCGGGTCGATGTCCCTGACCTTCCGGGACCACCGTTTCGAGCCGCCGAAGAACTCCATCGACGAGTGCAAGGACCGCGACTTCACCTTCGCGGCCCCGCTCTTCGTCACCGCGGAGTTCACCAACAACGAGACCGGTGAGATCAAGTCCCAGACCGTGTTCATGGGCGACTTCCCGCTCATGACCAACAAGGGCACGTTCATCATCAACGGCACCGAGCGTGTCGTCGTGTCCCAGCTGGTGCGTTCTCCCGGTGTCTACTTCGACTCCACCCTGGACAAGGTGTCCGACAAGGACATCTACTCCGCCAAGATCATCCCCTCCCGCGGTGCCTGGCTGGAGATGGAGATCGACAAGCGCGACATGGTCGGTGTCCGCATCGACCGCAAGCGCAAGCAGTCCGTCACCGTGCTGCTGAAGGCCCTCGGCTGGACCAACGAGATGATTCTCGAGGAGTTCGGCGAGTACGAGTCGATGCGCGCCACCCTGGAGAAGGACCACACCCAGGGCCAGGACGACGCGCTGCTCGACATCTACCGCAAGCTGCGCCCGGGCGAGCCGCCCACGCGTGAGGCCGCGCAGACGCTGCTGGAGAACCTGTACTTCAACCCGAAGCGCTACGACCTGGCGAAGGTCGGCCGCTACAAGGTGAACCGCAAGCTGGGCAACGCCGAGTCGCTCGACTCCGGCGTGCTCACCGAGCCGGACATCATCGGGACGATCAAGTACCTGGTGAAGCTGCACGCCGGCGAGACCGAGTGGCGTGACGGCGAAGGCCGCGACATCGTCATCGAGGTCGACGACATCGACCACTTCGGCAACCGTCGCCTGCGCAACGTCGGCGAGCTGATCCAGAACCAGGTCCGCACCGGCCTCGCCCGCATGGAGCGCGTGGTCCGCGAGCGCATGACCACCCAGGACGTCGAGGCGATCACGCCGCAGACCCTGATCAACATCCGGCCGGTCGTCGCCTCCATCAAGGAGTTCTTCGGCACCAGCCAGCTGTCGCAGTTCATGGACCAGACGAACCCGCTGTCGGGCCTGACCCACAAGCGTCGTCTGTCCGCGCTCGGCCCCGGTGGTCTGTCCCGTGAGCGGGCCGGCTTCGAGGTCCGAGACGTGCACCCCTCGCACTACGGCCGCATGTGTCCGATCGAGACCCCCGAAGGCCCGAACATCGGTCTGATCGGCTCGCTGGCCTCGTACGGCCGGGTCAACGCGTTCGGCTTCATCGAGACCCCGTACCGCAAGGTCGTCGACGGTGTCGTCACCGAGGCCGTGGACTACCTGACCGCCGACGAGGAGGACCGCTACGTCATCGCGCAGGCCAACGCCCCGCTGACCGCGGAGCTGACCTTCGCCGAGCCGCGTGTCCTGGTCCGCCGCCGCGGCGGCGAGATCGACTACATCCCCGGCACCGAGATCGACTACATGGACGTCTCGCCGCGCCAGATGGTGTCGGTCGCGACCGCCATGATCCCGTTCCTGGAGCACGACGACGCCAACCGCGCGCTCATGGGCTCGAACATGATGCGCCAGGCGGTGCCGCTGCTGAAGAGCGAGGCCCCGCTGGTCGGCACCGGCATGGAGTACCGCTGCGCGGTCGACGCCGCCGACGTGATCACCGCCGAGAAGGCCGGCGTGGTCCAGGAGGTCTCCGCCGACTACGTCACCGTGGCGAACGACGACGGCACGTACAACACGTACCGGGCCGCCAAGTTCACCCGCTCCAACCAGGGCACCTCCTTCAACCAGAAGGTGCTCGTGGACGAGGGCTCGCGGGTCGAGGTCAACCAGGTGCTGGCCGACGGCCCCTGCACCGACGAGGGCGAGATGGCCCTCGGCAAGAACCTCCTGGTCGCGTTCATGTCCTGGGAGGGCCACAACTACGAGGACGCGATCATCCTGTCGCAGCGCCTCGTGCAGGACGACGTCCTCTCCTCGATCCACATCGAGGAGCACGAGGTCGACGCCCGTGACACCAAGCTGGGCCCCGAGGAGATCACCCGGGACATCCCGAACGTCTCCGAGGAGGTCCTCGCCGACCTCGACGAGCGCGGCATCATCCGGATCGGCGCCGACGTCGTCACCGGCGACATCCTGGTCGGCAAGGTCACCCCGAAGGGTGAGACCGAGCTGACCCCGGAGGAGCGCCTGCTCCGCGCGATCTTCGGTGAGAAGGCCCGTGAGGTCCGCGACACCTCGCTGAAGGTGCCGCACGGTGAGTCCGGCAAGGTCATCGGCGTCCGCGTCTTCGACCGCGAGGAGGGGGACGAGCTTCCCCCGGGCGTGAACCAGCTGGTCCGCGTCTACGTCGCCCAGAAGCGCAAGATCACCAACGGTGACAAGCTGGCCGGCCGCCACGGCAACAAGGGCGTCATCTCCAAGATCCTGCCGGTCGAGGACATGCCGTTCCTGGAGGACGGCACCCCGGTCGACATCATCCTGAACCCGCTGGGTGTCCCGTCCCGAATGAACCCGGGACAGGTCCTGGAGATCCACCTCGGCTGGCTCGCCAAGCAGGGCTGGGACGTCTCCGGCCTCGCCGACGAGTGGGCCAAGCGCCTGCAGGCGATCGGCGCGGACACCGTCGAGGGCGGCACCAATCTCGCCACCCCGGTGTTCGACGGCGCCCGCGAGGACGAGATCACCGGCCTGCTGGACAACACCACCCTCACCCGTGACGGTGAGCGCCTGGTGAACTCCACCGGCAAGGCCCGGCTGTTCGACGGCCGCTCCGGCGAGCCGTTCCCGATGCCGATCTCGGTCGGCTACATGTACATCCTCAAGCTGCACCACCTGGTCGACGACAAGCTGCACGCCCGTTCGACCGGTCCGTACTCGATGATCACCCAGCAGCCGCTCGGTGGTAAGGCGCAGTTCGGTGGTCAGCGCTTCGGTGAGATGGAGGTGTGGGCCCTTGAGGCATACGGCGCCGCGTACGCGCTGCAGGAGCTGCTCACCATCAAGTCCGACGACGTCCTCGGCCGTGTGAAGGTCTACGAGGCCATCGTCAAGGGCGAGAACATCCCCGAGCCCGGCATTCCCGAGTCCTTCAAGGTCCTCATCAAGGAAATGCAGTCGCTCTGCCTCAACGTGGAGGTGCTGTCCTCGGACGGCCAGTCCATCGAGATGCGCGACAGCGACGAGGACGTGTTCCGCGCCGCCGAGGAGCTCGGCATTGACCTGTCCCGGCGCGAGCCGAGCAGCGTCGAAGAGGTCTGACGGAGGTCGGGCCGGCCGGTGACGCCGGTCGGCCCGCCCCCAGGCCCCCCTCAGACCAACAGACAGACTCTCGAATCACGAAAGAGGGCTTGACGACCAGTGCTTGACGTCAACTTCTTCGACGAGCTCCGCATCGGCCTGGCCACCGCCGACGACATCCGCCAGTGGTCGCACGGCGAGGTGAAGAAGCCGGAGACCATCAACTACCGCACGCTGAAGCCGGAAAAGGACGGCCTTTTCTGCGAGAAGATCTTCGGTCCCACCCGGGACTGGGAGTGCTACTGCGGCAAGTACAAGCGCGTCCGCTTCAAGGGCATCATCTGTGAGCGCTGCGGCGTCGAGGTGACCCGCGCCAAGGTGCGCCGTGAGCGGATGGGCCACATCGAGCTGGCCGCCCCGGTCACCCACATCTGGTACTTCAAGGGCGTGCCGTCGCGCCTGGGCTACCTGCTGGACCTGGCGCCGAAGGACCTCGAGAAGGTCATCTACTTCGCCGCCTACATGATCACCTGGGTGGACGACGAGCGCCGTCAGCGCGACCTCCCCTCCCTGGAGGCGCACGTCTCGGTCGAGCGCCAGCAGATCGAGAACCGCCGGGACGCCGACCTGGAGGCCCGCGCCAAGAAGGCCGAGTCCGACCTGGCCGAGCTGGAGGCCGAGGGCGCCAAGGCCGACGTCCGCCGCAAGGTGCGCGAGGGCGCCGAGCGCGAGATGAAGCAGCTGCGCGACCGGACCCAGCGCGAGCTGGACCGCCTCGACGAGGTGTGGACCCGGTTCAAGAACCTCAAGGTCCAGGACCTGGAGGGCGACGAGCTGCTCTACCGCGAGCTGCGCGACCGCTTCGGCACCTACTTCTCCGGCTCGATGGGCGCGGCGGCCCTCAAGGACCGCCTGGAGTCCTTCGACCTGGGCGAGGAGGCCGAGCGCCTCCGCGAGATCATCCGCACCGGCAAGGGCCAGAAGAAGACCCGTGCGCTCAAGCGCCTCAAGGTCGTCTCCGCCTTCCTGCAGACCAGCAACAAGCCCAAGGGCATGGTGCTGGACTGCGTCCCGGTGATCCCGCCGGACCTGCGTCCGATGGTCCAGCTCGACGGTGGCCGCTTCGCCACCTCCGACCTGAACGACCTGTACCGCCGCGTCATCAACCGCAACAACCGCCTGAAGCGGCTTCTCGACCTCGGCGCGCCCGAGATCATCGTGAACAACGAGAAGCGCATGCTGCAGGAGGCCGTCGACGCGCTGTTCGACAACGGCCGCCGCGGCCGTCCGGTCACCGGCCCGGGCAACCGCCCGCTGAAGTCCCTCAGCGACATGCTGAAGGGCAAGCAGGGTCGTTTCCGTCAGAACCTGCTCGGCAAGCGAGTCGACTACTCGGCCCGTTCGGTCATCGTCGTCGGCCCGCAGCTCAAGCTGCACCAGTGCGGTCTGCCGAAGGCCATGGCGCTGGAGCTCTTCAAGCCGTTCGTGATGAAGCGCCTGGTCGACCTGAACCACGCGCAGAACATCAAGTCGGCCAAGCGCATGGTCGAGCGCGCCCGCCCCGTGGTGTGGGACGTCCTCGAAGAGGTCATCGCCGAGCACCCGGTGCTGCTGAACCGTGCGCCCACCCTGCACCGCCTCGGCATCCAGGCCTTCGAGCCGCAGCTGGTCGAGGGCAAGGCCATCCAGATCCACCCGCTCGTCTGCACCGCGTTCAACGCGGACTTCGACGGCGACCAGATGGCCGTGCACCTGCCGCTGTCCGCGGAGGCGCAGGCCGAGGCCCGCATCCTGATGCTGTCCTCGAACAACATCCTGAAGCCGGCCGACGGTCGCCCCGTCACCATGCCGACCCAGGACATGGTGCTGGGCCTGTTCTTCCTCACCTCGGACCGCGAGGAGGTCAAGGGCAAGGGCCGTTCCTTCTCCTCGACCGCCGAGGCGATCATGGCCTTCGACGCCCGCGAGCTGGACGTCCAGGCCCCGATCGACCTGCGGATGCCGGCCGGCACCGTGCCGCCGCGCGGCTGGGCCGCCCCGGTGGACGAGGACGGTCAGCCGACCTGGACCGAGGGTGAGCCGTTCCGGATCACCACCACCCTGGGTCGCGCGCTCTTCAACGAGCTGCTGCCCGAGGACTACCCGTTCGTCGACTACGAGGTCGGCAAGAAGCAGCTGTCGGCGATCGTCAACGACCTCGCCGAGCGCTACCCGAAGGTCGTCGTCGCCGCGACGCTGGACAACCTGAAGGCGGCCGGCTTCCACTGGTCGACCCGTTCCGGTGTCACCGTCTCGATCTCGGACGTCATCGTCCCGCCGAGCAAGCCCGCCATCCTGGAGGGCTACGAGGCGCAGGCGGAGAAGGTCCAGAAGCAGTACGAGCGCGGTCTGATCACCGACAACGAGCGCAAGTCCGAGCTGGTCGGCATCTGGACCCGGGCGACCAACGAGGTCGCCGACGCGATGGCCGCGAACTTCCCGAAGACGAACCCCATCTTCATGATGGTCGACTCGGGCGCGCGCGGAAACATGATGCAGATGCGTCAGATCGCCGGTATGCGTGGTCTGGTGTCGAACGCGAAGAACGAGACCATCGCCCGTCCCATCAAGGCCTCGTTCCGTGAGGGCCTGTCCGTGCTGGAGTACTTCATCTCCACCCACGGTGCCCGTAAGGGTCTGGCCGACACCGCGCTGCGTACCGCCGACTCGGGTTACCTGACCCGTCGTCTGGTGGACGTCTCGCAGGACGTGATCATCCGCGAGGAGGACTGCGGCACCGAGCGCGGCCTCAAGCTGGAGATCGGCCAGGTCGGCGCGGACGGTGTGCTGCGCAAGGCCGACGACGTCGAGACCAGCGTGTACGCCCGCATGCTCGCCGAGGACATCACGGTCGACGGCAAGCTGATCGCGACCGCCAACACCGACCTCGGCGACGTCCTGATGGACGAGCTGATCCGGCACGGCGTGAGCGCGGTCAAGGTCCGCTCGATCCTGACCTGTGAGTCGGCGGTCGGCACCTGTGCCTTCTGCTACGGCC
The DNA here is from genome assembly GCF_053602195.1 of Kitasatospora sp. NPDC004531. Lineage (NCBI taxonomy): Bacteria > Bacillati > Actinomycetota > Actinomycetes > Kitasatosporales > Streptomycetaceae > Kitasatospora > Kitasatospora sp. NPDC004531. The sequence goes on from NZ_JBSGDD010000022.1 coordinate 68,787, forward strand.
GCTCGCTGGCCACCGGCAAGCTGGTCGACATCGGTGAGGCGGTCGGCATCATCGCCGCCCAGTCCATCGGTGAGCCCGGTACCCAGCTGACCATGCGTACCTTCCACACCGGTGGTGTGGCCGGTGACGACATCACCCAGGGTCTGCCCCGTGTCGTCGAGCTCTTCGAGGCCCGTACCCCGAAGGGTGTCGCCCCGATCTCCGAGGCGGCCGGCCGGGTCCGGATCGAGGACACCGAGAAGACCCGCAAGGTCGTCGTCACGCCGGACGACGGCACCGACGAGATCGCGTACCCGGTCTCCAAGCGCGTCAAGCTGCTGGTCAGCGAGGGCGAGGCGGTCGAGGTCGGCCAGAAGCTGACCGTCGGTGCGACCAACCCGCACGACGTGCTGCGGATCATGGGCCAGCGTGCCGTCCAGATCCACCTGGTCGCCGAGGTCCAGAAGGTCTACAACTCGCAGGGTGTGTCGATCCACGACAAGCACATCGAGATCATCATCCGGCAGATGCTCCGCCGCGTGACGATCATCGAGTCGGGCGACGCCGAGCTGCTGCCGGGCGAGCTGGTCGAGCGCGGCCGCTTCGAGCAGGAGAACCGCCGCGTGGTGTCCGAGGGCGGCCACCCCGCCTCCGGCCGTCCGCAGCTGATGGGTATCACCAAGGCCTCGCTGGCCACCGAGTCCTGGCTGTCGGCCGCCTCCTTCCAGGAGACGACCCGGGTCCTCACCGACGCGGCGATCCACGCCAAGTCGGACCCGCTGCTGGGCCTCAAGGAGAACGTCATCCTCGGTAAGCTCATCCCGGCCGGTACGGGTCTGCCCCGCTACCGCAACATCCGGGTCGAGCCGACCGAGGAGGCCAAGGCCGCGATGTACTCGGCCGTCGGCTACGACGACTACGACCTGTCGCCGTTCGGCGCGGGCTCCGGTCAGGCCGTCCCGCTGGACGACTACGACTACGGCCCGTACACCGGCTGATCCTCCGGCCGATCGTTCGGTAGTACCGCAGGGCGGTCACCCCACCAGGGGTGGCCGCCCTGCGGCGTTGCCGGCCCCCGGTTTCACCTAGGGGATCCCCCTGGGGACGGAGGCGGCGGAACCACTCCGTGGAGGGAGGTGGCGGCGCCCCCGGGCGGGAGAGACTTGGGGAAGTCGAGAAGGAGGAACGCGGTGAAGCGGATCGTGGGGGCGGCGGCGGTCGTGGGGCTGCTGGTGGTCGGGGCGGTGGGCTGCGGTCCGTGGGACAAGCAGCAGCGCAAGACCGTGTCGTACGAAGTGCCCGGCCAGGTCGACCAGTTGGTGGTCGAGGGGACCAGCGGCGGGATCGACGTGCGGGTCGACGACGGCCCGGTGCGGGTGGTGGAGAAGCGCGCCTGGGACGACCAGGAGCCGCAGGGCACCCACGAGCTCAAGGACGGGGTGCTGAAGCTGACCTACGCGTGCGACAACTGCGGCATCGGCTACGAGGTGCACGTCCCGGCGGGCACCAGGCTGAAGCTCACCCAGACCAGCGGCGGCATCCAACTGCACGACGTGGCGGGCGACGTGGACGCCAGGGTGACCTCCGGGGGGATCAACACCTTCGGCCTGAAGTCGAAGAACGTGAAGCTGACGGTGAAGTCCGGCGGGGTGGAGGCCCGGTTCGCCGAGGCGCCGACCCGGGCGGAGATGTCCACCGACTCCGGCGGCCTGATGGTGAACGTGCCGGCGGGGGCGCAGTACCAGGTGGAGGCGCACGCCGAGAGCGGCGGCACCGACGTCAAGGTGCCCTCGGTCGCCGGGGCGCCGCACGTGCTGATCGCCCGCGCCCTCAGCGGCGGCGTGCAGGTGTACAGCAGCTGACCCGGCGGCCGCTGCTGTCGGTGGCAGGGCCTAGATTGAGGGTTGTCGGCAGGCGGCTCGCGGCCCCGCCGGCACCCCCCGAACTCTGTGCCCGAAAGGGGCGTCGGCCATGTCTGCCACCGTTTCCGCAGACCCGCAGGTGACCTACCTGGAACTCTCCGAGGACCAGGGCAGTGCCCACAAGTTCTACGAAGTCACGGTCAAGGGCGTGGAGTTGACGATCCGCTACGGCCGGATCGGCGAACCGGGGACGACGAGGACCACGGTCTGCGCGAGTGCCGAGAAGGCCGCCGCGCAGGCCGCCAAGAAGATCGGCGAGAAGGTCCGCAAGGGCTACGCGCCCGCCGTCCAGGGGGTGCGCGAGCGCCGGGCCGTGACGCGCCGGCAGATCACCTCGACCCGCTCCACCGCCCGCCAGGCCCCGCTGCTGTGGCGCTTCCGCTCCGGCTCGGCCGCGTTCGGGGTGTACGTCGGCGAGGAGCACGCCTGGGTCGGCAACGAGGCCGGCGACGTCTACATGCTGACCCGGGACGGCGAGGTCACCGGCCGGTTCGGCCTGCCCGACGGCGTCAAGTGCATCGTCGCCGACGACTGGTGGATCTACGCCGGCTGCGACGACGGCAAGGTGTACGACCTCGGCGGCAAGGTGCCGCGGGTGGCGTACGAGATCGCCCAGGACGTCGACATCTACTGGCTGGACATCCACGACGGCGTGCTCGGCGTCGCCGACGCCAACGGCGGGCTGACCACCGTCGACCACGAGGACGAGTTCCAGTGGCGCCGAAACGCGCAGGGCTCCTCCGGCTGGATGGTGCGCTGCGACGCCGACTCCGTCTACCACGGCTGGTCGGCGGGCGTCGCCCGGTACGCCAAGCGCGGCGGCGACCAGCAGTGGCACACCCGCACCAAGGGCGCGGTGCTGTTCGGCTGGCAGGAGAAGGACGAGGTGTTCGCCGGCACCACGCAGGGCTGGGTGCACCGGCTGCGCAAGGCCGACGGCTCCGAGGTCGCCGCGTACAAGTGCGACGCCTCGGTGTTCTCCTGCGCGGCCTCGCCCGACGGCGAGTACGTGTTCGCGGGCGACAACCACTCGTCCGTCTACTGCTTCGCCGCCGACGGCACCCGGCTGTGGAAGCTCGGCACCGGCTGCGGCTCCGCGTACAGCATGCAGTACCGCGACGGCCGGCTGTACGTCGTCACCACCGACGGCTCGCTGGCCTGCCTGGACGCCTCGCCGGGCGCCGTGCAGGCCGCCGAGCAGGGCACCCTGCCGGCCACCGCCGAGGTGACCGGCGGCGGGATCGAACGGGTGGTGCCGTCCGCGGTGCTGGAGACCGTCAGCGTCACCGCGGCGGCCGGCAGCGGCGTCGAGGTGGAGTGCGTCGCCGACGGCAGCCGGCTGCGGGTGCGGGTGGTGTCGCCCGGCTTCGACCCGAGCTGGCGGGTGCAGTTCCCGAAGGACGTCCGGGTGGCCGGGGCCCGCTACCTGGTGGCGGAGGTCCGGGAGTCCGCGTCCGGCGGGTTCTACCGGGCGCGGGGAGAGATCAAGCGGCTGCTGTGACGCCCGCGCGCCGACGCGTCGCCAAGGGCGCTCCCCGGTCGGGGGCGCCCTTCGGCGTTCCCGGGGCCGGGCGGGGAGGCGGCCTTGGGACGATGCGAGAGGATGCGCGAATGGGGAAGTGGACAGAGGGCCTGCTGGCCTGGGGGAGGGCCCGCCCGTGGGCGGTGGACGGGCCGCTGGTGGCGCTCGCCGTCGGCGTCTCGCTGTGGGGCGTCCACACCGACCAGGAGCACCCCGGCGGCACCTGGTGGGCGTACCTGCTGGCGCTGGCCGGGTCGGTGCCGCTGTGGTGGCGCCGCCGCCACCCCTGGCCGGTGCTGCTGTGCTGCGCCCTGCCCACCTCGGCGCTGTCCGTGCTGGCGCACTTCGCGATGCCGCAGATCCAGGTCGGCATGGCCGTCGCGATCTACACCCTCGCCGACCGGGGCAAGGACTGGCAGCGCGTCCTGCTGCTGACCGTCACCGTGGCCGGCAACGTGATCGGCACCCGCTCCTTCAGCGGCATGCTGTTCAGCATGGTGGTGTCCGTCGGCAGCTTCCTCTTCGGCTCCCTGGTACGGGAGTTGCGTCGGCTGGCCGGCGCCGAGGCGGAACGCGCCCGGCAGACCGGGCTGCGCGCCGCCAGCGACGCCGCCCGGGCGGTCGCCGAGGAACGCGCCCGGATCGCCCGCGAGATGCACGACATCCTCGCCCACGCGGTCTCGCTGATGGTTGTCCAGGCCGAGGCCGGGCCGCTCGTGGTGCACAGCAACCCCGAGCGGGCGATCCGCGCGTTCGACGCGATCGCCGACTCCGGGCGCGACGCGATGGTCCAACTCCGGCGGGTGCTCGGCGTGTTGAAGGAAGAAGGGGCGGTGCCCGCGCTCGCGCCGCAGCCGCGACTGGCGGAGCTCGGGGGCGTCCTCGACCGCGTCCGGGAGTCGGGCGTCGACGTCGACGCCCGCATCGAGGAGGCCGGGCCCGCCGAGGTGCAGGCCGCGGCCTACCGGATCGTCCAGGAAGCGCTCACCAATGTGGTCAAGCACGCCGGGGCGAGCGCGGTCGTGGTCCGGGTGGCGGTGCGGGACGGCGCCACCCTGAGCGTGTCGGTCTCGGACGACGGGGTCGGGGTCGGGGCGCCGGCCGGGGGCGGGGTCGACGGGCGCTCCGGCGGACGCGGGCTGCTCTCCATCCGGGAACGCGCGGCGGCCTGCGGCGGCAGCGTCTCGACCGGGCCGCGCGCGGACGGCCGCGGCTACCTGGTGGCGGCCGAGCTGCCGCTCAACGCCTGAGAGAGGAAACAGAGTTGACCATACGAGTGGTGATCGCCGACGACCAGGAACTGGTCCGGGCCGGGTTCGGGATGATCCTCGACGCCCAGCCCGACATCGAGGTCGTCGCGGAGGCCGGCGACGGACAGCAGGCGATCGACGCCGTCCGGGCCCACGACCCCGACGTCCTGCTGCTGGACGTCCGCATGCCGGTGATGGACGGGCTGGAGGCGGCGCGGCGGGTCTGCGCCGAGCTGCCGCGCTGCAAGGTGATCATGCTGACCACCTTCGACGTGGACGACTACGTCTTCGACGCGCTGTACGCCGGGGCGAGCGGCTTCCTGCTCAAGGACGTCCGTCGGGACGACCTGGCGCACGCCGTGCGGGTGGTGAACTCCGGAGAGGCGCTGCTCGCCCCGTCCGTCACCCGGCGGGTCATCGGGGAGGTCACGGCGCGGAAGGCCGGCGGGACGCTGGCCGTCCCGCGGCCGCTCGGGCGGCTGCTGGAGTCCCTCACCGCGCGGGAGCTGGAGACGCTGCGGCTGGTCGCGCGGGGCATGTCGAACGCGGAGATCGCGGCGGAGCTGGTGGTGAGCGAGCACACCGTCAAGACGCACGTCAGCAACCTGCTGCAGAAGCTGGGGCTGCGGGACCGGGTGCACGCGGTGGTGTTCGCGTACGAGGCGGGGGCGGTGACGGCGGGGGAGTAGGGGGGGAGGAGCGCGAGAGCTGGGTGCGAAACCAGGGAGAGCACAACCAGGGGCGCGGGGAACTGCGCGACAAGCGCCAGCCACGTCCGTGAGGTCGCGATCAAGTGCAGGTCATTGTCCTGCGTCGCGATCTTCAGGACGTGGTGCGTTCCCCTTCGCGCAGTTCCCCGCGCCCCTGGTTGTGCCCTCCTTGGTTTCGCGCCCATCCGCCTGGCGAGGGATGCCCGAGGTTCACCGGTGCGGGGGAGTCGCGCCGCAGGCTCTCGCGGGAGGGTTGGGGGTGTCGGAAAGAGGCACTCACACATGGGGGTTGGGCGATGGTGACGGGGCGTCGGGCGTTGGGGTGGTCGACGGGGTTGCTCGCGGTGTACGGGTCGGTGCGGTTGGTGCCGGGGTCGCGCGGGGTGGGGTGGGGGTGGACGGTCGGGCATCTGGCGCTGTTCGGGGGGCTGGTGCTGATGGGGCTCGGGCTGGTGGAGCTGTGGCGGCTGGGCGGGGTGCGCGGGGTGTGGGGCCGGGTGTGGCTGGGGGCGGGGCTCGCGGGGGTGGCGGCCGGGCTGGCGCAGAGCGGCATCGACCTGTACGCGAACGCCGTCTCGGAGGACCTCGCGGCCCGTTCGGAGCTGTTCGACCGGGTGCAGTCGGTGCCGGGCGTGATGCCGCTGGTGTACACGGCGGTGCCGATGCTGCTGTACGTCGGCCTGGTCGCGCTGCTGGTGCGGCTGACGGTGCGCGGGGTGGTGCGCTGGTGGAGCCCGGTGCTGGTGCTTGTGGGGACGGTGCTGATGGGGGCGTCGCTGGACTTCCTCGCGGTCGGGGCGGCGCTGTACCTGGTGGCGTTCCTGCCGGTGATAACCGGTGGCCGTGACCGGCTGCGGGCCGTACCGTCCGGGGCATGACTGAGAAGCGGCCGTTGGTGGCGGTGTTGACGGGGGCGGGGATCTCCACCGACTCGGGGATCCTCGACTACCGCGGGCCGCAAGGGCTTTGGCAGCGTGATCCGGGCGCGCAGGAGCTGGTGACGATCGGCCCGTACCTGGGCAGCACGGAGGTGCGGCGGAGGTCCTGGCTGATGCGGCGGGACGCCGGCGCGGCGGCCGCGAAGCCGAACGCCGGGCACCTGGCGCTGGTCGAGCTGGAGCGGGCGGGGGTGCCGATGCGGGTGATCACCCAGAACGTGGACGGCCTGCACCAGGCCGCCGGGCTGCCCGCCCGGAAGGTGGTCGAGCTGCACGGCACCGCGGCCGAGGTGCAGTGCGTCGACTGCGCGGCCGTCGATTCGATGGCGGCGGCGCTGGAGCGGGTCGCGGCGGGCGAGGACGACCCGGCGTGCGCGCGGTGCGGCGGGGTGCTGCGGCCGCGCACGGTGATGTTCGGCGAGGCGCTGGACGCGCGGGTGCTGGCGCTGGCGGAGCGGATCGCCGAGTCGTGCCGGATCTTCCTGGCGGTCGGCAGTTCGCTCCAGGTGATGCCCGCGGCGACGCTGCCGGGGTCCGCGCTGGAGCGCGGCGCCAAGCTGATCGTGGTCAACGGCGAGCCGACGTTCTGGGACGACGACGCGGCCGAGGTGATCCGGGAGCCGATCTCGCAGGCGCTGCCGAAGCTGGTGCGCAGGCTGGTGGACGGAGACCTCTCCGGGGGCTGACCTGCGGTTCTGTTCGTCGGGCCGCATACGATGGCGGTCCGACGAGCAGGGAGAGCGCACCGTGGCGATCGACGTCTTCGACCCGTGGTCGGCCGAGTTCGTGGCCGACCCGTACCCGGCGTACGCGACGCTGCGCGAGCACGCGCCGGTCGTCCGCTTCGAGCCGACCGGCCAGTGGCTGGTCTCCCGGTACGCGGACGTCAACGCGCTGCTGCGGGACCGGCGGCTGGGCCGCACCTACACGCACCGCTTCGGCCACGAGGAGTTCGGGCAGAGCGCGCCGAACCCGGCGCACGAGCCGTTCCACACCCTCAACGACCACGGCCTGCTGGACCTGGAGGGCCCCGACCACGCCAGGATCCGGCGGCTGGTGGCGAAGGCGTTCACCCCGCGCATGGTGGAGTCGCTGCGCCCGACGGTGCGGCGGATGGCCGGCGAACTGGTCGACGGCCTGCTCGCGGACGGCGGCGGCGACCTGGTCGCGAAGGTCGCCGAGCCGCTGCCGGTCGCCGTGATCGCCGAGATGCTCGGCGTCCCCGAGTCGGACCGGCACCTGCTGCGGCCCTGGTCGGCCGACATCACCGGCATGTTCGAACTCGACCCGGACGAGGACACCGCCCGCCGGGCGGTCACCGCCAGCCTCGAATTCTCGGCCTACCTGCGGGAGTTGATCCGCCGCCGGCGCGAGGAGCCGGGCAGCGACCTGATCAGCGCGCTGGCCCGGGCCGCCGAGGACGGGCAGACGCTCAGCGAGCAGGAGATGATCTCCACCTGCGTGCTGCTGCTGAACGCCGGCCACGAGGCGACCGTCAACACCACCGGCAACGGCTGGTGGGCGCTGCTGCGCAACCCCGGCGAACTCGCCCGGCTGCGCGGCGCGGTGGACGAACTGCTGCCCACCGCCGTCGAGGAGCTGATGCGCTACGACACCCCGCTGCAGATGTTCGAACGCTGGGTGCTGGAGGACATCGAGGTCGGCGGCGTGCACATCCCGCGCGGCGCCGAGGTGGCGCTGCTGTTCGGCTCCGCCAACCGCGACCCCGAGCGGTTCACCGACCCCGACCGGCTCGACCTGGGCCGCGCCGACAACCCGCACATCACCTTCGGCGCCGGAATCCACTTCTGTCTCGGCGCGCCGCTTGCCAGACTGGAACTCACCGAGTCCTTCGGCGCGCTGCTGCGCAGGGCCCCCGGGCTGACGCTGCTGCGCGAACCCGAGTGGAACCCCGGCTACGTGATCCGCGGACTGGGGGAACTGCTGGTCGAGGTCTGAGAGGGGCGGGTCATGGGGCGGGCGACAGGGGCGATGCTGGGGCTGGCGATCGGCGACGCCCTCGGCAAACGCACCGAATTCCTGAACCTGCACGAGATCGGCCTGCTCAGCCCCGACTGGCGGCAGCTCCCGCTGCCGAAGAAGGCCCTGGTCACCGACGACACCCAGATGACGCTGGCCCTCGCCCGGGCGCTGCGCACCGCGCTCGCCGAGGGCCCGCTCGTCCCGCTGCGCCTCGAACTGCCGCTGCGCGAGGAGTTCGTGGACTGGTGGCGCTCCCCGAGCAACAACCGGGCCCCCGGCATGACCTGCCTGCGGTCCTGCTTCCGGCTGTCCACCGGGCGGCCCTGGCAGGACGCGTCCGACATCGGCTCCAAGGGCTGCGGCGCCAACATGCGGGTCGCCCCGCTCGGCCTGGTCCGCGAGCTGACGGACCGGCAGATCTCCGGCGCGTCCCAGCTGCAGTCCGGCCTCACCCACGGCCACCCCACCGCACTCGCCGCCAGCGAGCTCACCGCGTTCACCGTCCGATGGCTCGCCCAGGGCGTCGACCCGGCCGAGCTGCCCGCCCGGCTGCGCGCCCACGCCCTTCAACAGCGCGGCCACTACGACGAGTTCTGGCTCGGCGACCTCGCCGCCCGCGACCACTTCGGCTCGCCGGAGGACTTCATCGCCCGCGGCTGGGACGAGTGCCTGCGCGCCCTCGACCGCCTCGACGCGGCGCTCGCCGCCGGCGACGTCGAAGCCGATCCGTGCGAGCGCACCGGCGAGGGCTGGGTCGCCGAGGAGGCCTTCGCCACCGCGCTGCTCTGCTTCCTGCTGCTCCCCGACGACCCGGTCGCCGCCGTCCGCCGCGCCGCCGTCTCGGCCGGCGACTCCGACTCGCTGGCCTGCCTGGCCGGCGCCTTCGCGGGCGCCCGGCACGGCGCGGACGCCTGGCCGCAGGACTGGGTCGGGCGGATCGAGCACCGCGACGAACTGCTCGCCCTCGGCGCGCTCTGGGACTGACCCCGGGCAGTTCCGGAGAGCAGCGGTGAGCGGCCCGACGCAGGGGTAGGTTCCGGGCATGCTGACCACGCGTTCGCCGAAGGAATCGCACCTCTACATGACCCTGCGCCCCTGCGACTGCGGCGCGGCGACGCCCGCCTGCGAGCAGTCGGTCCGGCGGCAGCCCGGGGCCCTGGTCGCCGTGCACGAAGGCCGCTGCCCGTCCTGCGGCCGGCCGCGGCGCTTCGAGTTCCGGCTCCCGGAGACCGCCGCCCCGGACGGGAAGTTCGGCGGCGCGGACGCGTCCACCCTCCTCGACGCGGGTGAGTTCCTCGCCGTCAGCGAGCACTACCGCGACCTGGCCCGCACCCGCGCGCGGCAGAACACCCCGGAGGCCCTGGCCGCCGTTGTGCCGCTGCTGGACGAGGCGATCGCGGCCTTCGAGGAGATCGACAAGTTCATCCCCCGGGGCGCCGACGACGTCCCGGCCGACACCGTCACCTCCGAGATCGGCCGCAAGGTCTACGCCGCCAACGCCGGCCGCTTCAACCGCCGCCACCTGGACGAGGCACTGCACGGCCTGCACCGGCTGCGCGCCGCCTACGCCGAGCTCGGGGCCTGACCGCCCGCGCGGATCGCCTCCGCCGGGCTCGGGCCCGCCGGCTCAGCCGACCGGCAGCGGGTAGCGGTCGCCGAGCGCCGCCCGGTCGCCGCGGGCCAGCGCGACCAGGTCGTCGGCCACCCGCAGCAGCACGTCCCGGCCCTCCACCAGGGCGCACCAGTCGGCGGGCAGCCCGGACAGGCCGTACAGCGCGCCCACCAGGTTGCCGCAGACCGCGCCCGTCGAGTCGCTGTCGCCCGAGTGGTTCACCGACAGCACCAGCGCCGACCGGGCGTCCGGCGCGGCCAGCGCCGCGTACACCGCCACGGCCAGGCACTCCTCGGCGATCCAGCCCAGGCCGACCCGCTCCACGGCCTCCGCCGAACCCGGGCCCTCGTCCGCCACCCGCACCGCCCGGCGCAGCGCCTCCGTGGTCTCCGCGTGCGAGGGCATCGCCGCCAGCTGCGCCAGCGTCGCGTCCACCGCCGCCCGCAGCGGCAGCCCGGCCGCCACCCGCTCGATCAGCGCGGCGAACGCGCCCGCCGCCAGGTAGCCCGTCGGGTGGCCGTGGGTCAGCTGCGCGGCGTCGGCGGCCCGCCGGAACGCCGCCTCGGGGCCCAGCCCGGCCAGGCCGAACGGCGCGGAGCGCATCACCGTGCCGCAGCCCTTCGACTGCGGGTTGACCGGGCCCTCCTGGCCGAAGGGCACGGCGTCCCGGTAGTCCAGCACCACGCCGGTCATGCAGGCGTTGCCCGGGGCGCGCGAGGCGTACAGGAAGTCCTGCCCCGCCAGCCAGCCGTCCGGGGAGCTCACCGGACCGGGCATCCGCTGGGTGTGGAACCACCGGCGGTACGCGGCGTGCAGGTCCTCGCGGCGCCCGCCGCGCAGCAGGCCCTCCGCGGTGAACAGCGTCATCTGGGTGTCGTCGGTGACCTGGCCGCCGCGGCCGGCGTCCGCCAGGTCGGTCAGGCCCGCCGCGCCGTGGTGCCGCCGGATGCCGTCCAGGCGCAGGAACTCGATCGGCCACCCCAGCGCGTCGCCCAGCGCACCGCCGAGCAGCGACCCGCGCACCCGTTCCGAGAACTCCACAGCGCTTCCCCTCCCTCGCCGGGCCGGTGCTCCGTCAGCGTTCGATCCGGCCCGAACCACGGTGCAGCGTAGCCCGGTCGGCGGCCGCCCGTCCCTCGACCCAGCCCTCGCCGTCGCTCACCCGCACCCGCTGCGACACCAGCTTCGGGAACATCCGGCCCACCGCGTCGTCCACCGCCTCCGCCCGGGCCGCCAGCACCGGCAGCAGCCCGCCGTCCGGGGTCGGCACCGGCAGCGCCCCGCCGTCGGCCGTCCGGTCGCCGGGCTCGGCCGGCCGGCCCGCCGCCGCGTCCTCGGTGGCCCGCTCGGTGGCGTCCGCCAGCCGCTCCCGGATCCGCGCCGCGTACGCCACCAGGAACGACTGCCGGAACGCCTTCGTCCGCGCCGCCCCGTCCTTGTGCTTGCGGCTGCCCGCCCGGTGCATCGCCGACGTCGCCTGCACCAGCAGCGAGGTGTACAGCAGCTCGACGCCGTCCAGGTCGGCGTCGAAACCGATCACCGTGCAGAACCCGAACTCCTTCGCCCACACCACCCGGCACCGGTTCGCGGCCGCCACCGCGTCCAGCAGCATCGTCTTCGGGCCCTCGTACGGGTTGTCCACGCCGATCCGCAGCGCCGCCGGCTGGTCCGACGCCGGGCCGCCCGCCGACAGCAGCGCCTCGTCGATCGAGTGCCGCGCCATCAACTCCTGCGCCTTCGCGGTCAGCGCCTCCGCCTCGTCCGGGAACCCGGTCGACTCGGCCTTCGCCAGCAGCGCCCGGATCCGCCCCAGCATCCGCGGCTCCCCGCTGCGCGGCGCGCTCACCCGCGGCGCGGACTGCCCCGGCACCGGACCCACCGGCTGCACCGGGGGCAGCAGCGCCCACACCCGCAGCAGCTCCAGCGCCGCCGTCGCCAGCGCGAACCGGTCCAGCCGGTGCCGCTCCGCGAACGCCTGCAGGTACGCCTCGTCGGACGGCCACCAGGGCTCCGCCTCCAACTCCCGCAGCTGCTCCAGCCAGCGCCGGTCCAGCGCGGCCGCCGGATGCCGGCGGCCCTCCGCCGCGATCAGGTCCACCGCCAGCGCGACCTGCACCGCACTCAGCTCGCGCCGCGCCACCCGCACCAGGTCCGCCGGCCGCCAGCCCGCCGCCCAGCACCGGCCCACCGACCGCTCCGCGAAACCCAGCAGCGCCCGGCTCACCAGCGGCCACCGGTCCGCCGACGCCGCCAGCGCCGACGCCGCACCGTCCACCACGAACTCCAGCCCGTCGGCCGGCGCCGCCACCACCCGGCCCACCGCCTCGGCCAGCAACTCGTCCAGGGGCTGATCGGTGCTGGTCACGGTGGTCCTGCTTCCTGGCGCAACGGGGGAGGGGCGCTCCCCATGATGCCGGAGCGCCCCGCCGGACGAGTCGGCTCAGCCGCCCAGGGCGTCCCAGCCGCGCGCGATCTGCCGCTCCGCCGGCGTGCCGTCGGCGGTGAGCAGCGCCAGCAGCGCCGCCCCGTCGGCCGGGCGCAGCGCCAGGTCCTTGGCGAGGGCGCGCTCCACGACGCCGGCCAGTTCCGGGTCGAGCGCGCGGACGGCGGCGATCCCCGCCGGGTCCGGCTCCTCGTTCATCACCCGGTGGTAGACGGCGAACTGGTTGGCGGTCGCGAACGGACTGTCGCCGTGCGCCGCGCACACCAGGCAGCACGCCCACGCCCAGACGTCCGCGGCCGGCCCCACCGGCCCCTCGCCCAGCTGCTCCGGCGCCATGAACACCGGCGTGCCGACCATGCCGCCGGTCCTGGTCAGCCGGGTGTGGTCGGCCATCAGCGAGATCCCGAAGTCCAGCAGCTTCGGGCCGTCGCTGGTCATCATGATGTTCGACGGCTTCAGGTCGCGGTGCACCAGCCCGCCGCGGTGCAGCGCGTCCAGCGAGACGGCCAGCGCCACCGCGAGCGCCCGCAGCGCGGCCGGGTCGGCGAGGGTGCCGCGCTCGCGCAGGAACGCCTGCAGCGGCCGGCCGTCGAGCAGCTCCATCGCGATGAACGGGGTGCCGTCGGCGACGCCGGTGTCCAGCACCCGCGCGGTGTGCGCGGCCGGCGCCAGGGCCAGCACCTTCGCCTCGTTCGCGAACCGCCGGCGCAGCTCCTCGTCGTCCCCGGCGTCGGCGTGCAGCGTCTTCAGCGCGACCTGGGTGGCCGAGCCCTGACGCCGCGCCAGGTAGACGGTGCCGAACCCGCCCGAGCCGATCAGCCCGAGCAGCCGGTACGCCCCGATCGCGGTGGGCGCGCCGCCCGGCAGCGGCCTGGCCGCCACCGTCGGCACCCCGTCCGGGGCGCC